>CAOKPU010000056.1 GCA_948470755.1 uncultured Lachnospiraceae bacterium
CTCCTTCACGCGTTTTCTGAGTTCAATAAGCTCATCGTTAAGGGATAATGCTGTCTGATATGTCTAATTTTTTTGCTAAATCCTCTTGCGTATAATTATGGCTTTTACGCAGGAATTGTAAATATCTTGATATAATATCCATGTTCATAAAAATCACTCTCCTTTATTGCTATTATAAGGCATATAAAAAAAGATCAAAGAATTTGATAAGCGCAGAAAAGCAATTATCAGTTGCATACCTATAATTTTTCCTCCCTCCGCCATTACATTCTGTGATTTCCTAAATGCTTAATTTTATATACTTTCAACAACCCTGAGTCTGGTGAGTACATCACAATAACTATTTCAACTTAATATAAATCCCCACAAAACAAGTATATGGTTTTATAATTGTCTCAAAGTGTTGTTTGTCACCGAGAGCAAATTTTTTATTTGTTGCAAGCCAGTCCTCCCATGCTTTATTGAAACAATCCATTTCCCAAGTTTTTACCAACTCGATCCGATCGCTATCGCCAATGATCCCTTTCCAAAGTTTTGGGCTTTTAAACATATAGGAATCTTCTCCCAGCCAATCAAAAAGAAGTTCTTCAGCATGACCTGTATACTCATCTTTTAGACCGGGAATTCCAATTAAAACCACTCCATCATCCTTCATAAATGGTAAAATCTTTTCTTGAAAGAATCCCTTATTACCCGCAAAATAATGATAAGAATCAATACTAATGAGCGCACGAAACTGCTTTTTTTCAAAATGGAGTTTATTCGCATCTTCACAAATAGGAGTTATCTGTTCCCCAACACCCCATTCAATAAACCTTTTTCCATTTTCTTCTGCGCTTACCCATAAATCATTCGCGAAAACCCTCGCTCCTGTTTCTTTAGCAATGATAAGACTTGTCAATCCTGTCCCACATCCTAAATCAAGAATTACATCATCAGGAAGCAACTGTAATGGATATTTATTAATTAGTTCTGCTAATACCCTTACGCTATTTGGTCCCATCATAGTTTCTGCCGAAATATATGTTTTATAATCATCAATATTCATATGACTTACCTCCTCTCAATACAGATTATTACATTGTGCAACGTTATATTTTACCATAAACGCATTCACAATTCCATTAAATTATGTTTGATCTTCTTTTGCCTTGCTTCGTTTTGTCATAGTTCCTTATCCCAAGGATTTCAGGCTCCTGCGGTATTCCGCCATCTCTTCCTCGCTCACCGTATCGCAGACGGACTGCAGCTCACTAACCACGGCATCCCTCTCCTTTGGCAGATAGGCTGTGACAGGATAGGAATTGGAACCGGAGTTGGCAAACAGATGCGTCCGTATCTGTAAATTTCTGATAAATATCTGCAGTTCCTGCAGCCGTTCCTTCTCCCCGGCAGGGATGAACTGCCCTTCCTGCTCCATGCGGTACAACTCCGTGTCCGGGAACAGCGTAAGGGAATCCACCGAGATAAAATAGGGGTTGCACCTGCCAAACAGCTTTGCGCTGTTTACCGCATTCTGATATCCGCCATCCTTCCCCGCAAGCCCGGTCATATAGACGAAATAATACTCGATCCCCGCCTCGTCCAGCTTCCGGCACTGCTCAAAAATATCAGCCGCCGTATATCCCTTGCCCGCCAGCGCAAGCACATCGTCATCCCCGCTCTCCGTCCCGATGCTTAAGCCGTTGATCCCCATCGCCCGGAGCTTCTTAAGCTGCCACACTTCCTTGTCCCTGATGTCCCGTATGCTTGCAAACATAGCCATGCTCTGGCATTTGATGAGGTAATCCCTCACCGTGAGCGCCCGCAGTTTCAGGTTCTCATAGCTCATGGCGAAAGGGTTCGCCCCCGTCCAGAAGATGCGCCTTGCATAGGGCTGATAAGTCTTGATCTCGGCTAAGTCTTCCTCGAACTCCTCCATCGGGGACATACGGAAACACTCGTCTTTATAAAGGCTGCAGAAACGGCATTTGCGGTAAGTGCAGCCGGAGGTTGCCTGAATGATGACGGAATGCGCCTCATAAGGCGGCCGCCACGTCCTTCCGGTAAAATGCATCTTACGCCACCTCCCTACAGATGATGGACGCTCTCACGGTAGCGCCGCAGCTCGTCCTCGCCCACATTTTTAATGACGTCATCAAGGAAAGCCAGCAGTTTCCCCTTGTCCTTTGGCAGTGCGCCCTGCATCTGGAAAGCATTGGACGCCCCAAGCGCCGCAAAAACCGTAGGGATTTCCAACCCTTCCACCAGTGCACGGACTTCCCTGTATTTCTCTGTCTCGCTTTCCTCCTTCCAGTTTCCTTTCCGGATTTCATCATACAGCCCGGAATCCGGGTAGACCGTCAGCATATTGGCCCCTATCAGCATGGGATGGAGCCGGTTGCACAAAACGGCAGTTGCCTCCGCGCCTGCCTCCCCATTCCCGGCGCCGGATATTCCCGTCAGATAGAAAAAGCTGTAACGGATGCCCGCCTGTTCCAGTCTCCTGCACTGCTCCAGAATGTCTGCCGCAAGATAGCCTTTCTCCATGAACCGCAGTGCCTTATCATCCGCCGTCTCCATGCCGATGGTCAGCCCGTCATATCCAGCCCCATGCAGGGCTTCCAGTTCTTTGTCTGATTTCAGGGTGATGTCCGTCACCCTGGCAAAGCCGCCGATGGTTTCCATCCCCGGAAAATATCTGTGTATCAGCCCCGCAATCTCCATCAGCCTGTCATATTTCAAAACAAACGGGTTCGCCCCGGTCAGAAAAGTCCGTGACGGCATTCCCCCCGTAAAGCGGCGGTACATCTCCCGCGCCTCCTTCAGATCAGCCTCTATGTCCTCCAGCGGGGACATCCTGAACCGGAACGGCAGGTCGGCATAAAGCGTACAGAATTTGCATCTGTGGTGCGTACATCCTGCCGTGGCTTCCAGCAGCAGGGAAGACGCCTCATAGGGCGGCCTCCATATGGTTCCTGTGTAATGCATCGCTCATTCCTCCTTGTGTCTTTATTCAACGGATATCCTCTTTCGCACAAATCCCCATTCCGAAGCGTTTATGCAACGGAATCTCCAATCCGTGCAGAGAATGCCGCATTTTAGGCATTCTCTTGTGTGAGAAAAGCCAACTTGGCTGACTTATTACTTCCCCGCGAAGCAGCCATTGCTGCGAGTGGTTAGAAGTACTTCTCGCACTAAGTTACCTCTGATGCCCCATAAAATCAAGTACTGTCTTTTTATATTTATAATACTGTTTTCCATACTTTTCATAAAAAAAATATTTTTTATAAAAAAGATACTATCTATCAAAAATAACCGTATCTTGATTTTCCCTTGTCATTGGAATATACTGATGGAAAAAGAGGTGAGATGAAATGACTGAAAGCAAATTCAACGACAAAAAAGCGATCGCCCGCTGCGAACCCATGAGCAGGCTGCAGTCCGTGATCGGCGGCAAATGGAAAATCCTGATCCTATGGTATGTATCCTTTTACAAAGTCCAGCGGTTCGGGGAGCTGATGCGCCGCCTTGACGGCATCACGCAGTCCACGCTTACTAAGCAGCTCCGGGAACTGGAAAGGGATGGGTTCCTCCACCGGGAAATATACAAAGAAATCCCGCCAAAGGTGGAGTATTCGCTGACCGGGTTGGGGGAGGGCTTCATCCCCGTCCTGCAGACAATGATGGCATGGAGTGAAACGCACCTTTGCCCGGATTATGTAAATCCGTATAAAGAATAGATGCCGGCACAAGCATATAAATACGCATTTCCCATGTCCCCGGCAGTTCATTTCGCAATAACCGGCAGCCTTGCCCCCATCCTGCACAACAGTTCATTGCTGATGCTGCCAGAACTGTCCGCTACAGACGGGGCGGACAGCTCATGATATCCTTCAGCGCCTATAAGCGTTGCAACATCCCCCACGGACACATCTTCCACATCTGTGACATCCACGGCAAGCTGATCCATACAGATGCGTCCGGCAATGGGGACAACATGCCGGCCAATCAGTACATGGCCTTTCCCGTCTGACAGGCTCCTCGGAAAGCCATCCCCATATCCCACGGGCAGTATAGCGATCCGGGTATCCCGGCTTGCTGTAAAGCTCCTGCCATATCCAACGCCGTCCCCTTTCTTTACAAGCCGTATCAGCACGACCCGGCTTTTCAGGGAAAGCACCGGGCGCAGATCAAGTTTCAATATGGTATCATCTTTTGGGGTACTGGGAACCCCATACAAGGCTATGCCTGCCCGCACATAACCGCAGGCAAGACCGGGATAATTTAAAAGGCCGTAACTGCTCTGGATATGCAGTTTTGGTATGCTGATTCCGCTGTCTCTTAGATCGTCCGCCAGTTTATAAAAACGGTCGATCTGTTCCCTGGTAAATCTGACATCCTCCGGCTTCCTGCTGTCCGCACAGCACAGATGGGTAAACATCCCGCAGACTTCCAGGTTTTCCATAAAAAAGATATCCCTAATCCCGGATAATTCCCCGGCGGGAATCCCAAGCCTGTGCATTCCGGTATCTACTTTTATATGCGTTTTTACTGCAATGCCTTGATCATTTAAGGCTTCTGCATATTCATGGCTGATCAGCGTCTGCATTATGTCATATTCCTTTAGTTCGGATGCCCGGCCAACGCCGGTATATCCCAAAATAAGTATCTCCCCGCCAACTCCCCCTTCCCTCAGTTCTATCCCTTCGTCAATCGTGGCTACGGCAAACGCCCTCACGCCCACCCGGTTTAACTGTGTGGCAGTCAGAACCGCCCCATGCCCATAGGCCTGCGCCTTTACGACAGCCATCAGCTCACATCCGGACGGCACCTCGTCTCTTAGGACCTCCGCGTTATGGCGCAGGTTCCCCACATTTATTTCAATCCATGCCCGGTCTGTCCCAAATACTGTTTTATCCATTTTCCTGCTTTTCCCCTATAATGCGTGACGGCTGTGATACAACCGTGCAGCCGTCAGGAATATCTATGCTGACCACTGCTCCCGCTCCAATCTTTACATTATTTCCAATCTTTATGCCCCCAATAAGGACGGCGCCTGCCCCGATCAGGCAGTTATCTCCTATGGCAGGAGCTTTCCTGTTCATCTCGCCAATCGTCACGTTCTGGTATATCCAGCAGTTTTCCCCAATCTTGGCATACCGCGATACGAATATCCCATGCAGGCCATGAGGAAGCGTCAGATTGTCCTTTATTACCGCATCCGGGCCGATATATCCCCCGTGCCGGTGGGCGCACCGGCTCATCATAAATGCAAAAAAATCCCGGAAAAGCCCTTCCTTTTTTCTTTGCTGCAGTCTGAAAAGCCGCCAGAAATGGCGCAGGTTGTTCCCCCTTGCATAATCAATGATCCTTCTTCTGATGCTCACAATAATCTCCTTATCACTCCAGGTACAGCCCTGTCAGTTTGTCCAGCACCTCCGGGAAAGACAGGCCGATCCCTTTCATCATATTGGGATACCTGCTACATTCCGTAAATCCGGGGATCGTGTTCACCTCATTAAATACGATTTCCCCGGACGGTGTATAAAACATATCCACCCTCGCAAAACCGGAACACCCCAAAGCCCGGTATATTGTCACGGCGGCGTCCTGTATCCGCTTCTCCGTCCCGGGATCAATCCTTGCGGGCATATAAATTTTTGAGGATTTCAGCGTATACTTCTCTGTGTAATCGAAAAATCCCCCTGACAGTTCAATCTCATCCACCCTTCCGACAATCAACGCCTCATTGCCAAGCACAGCGCATCCCACTTCAAACCCATTTACTTCCTCCTCAACGATAACTTCCGTATCATGCCCAAAAGCCAGTTCTATGGCTGCATGAAGCTGCTCCTTTTCCGTGATCCTTGTTATCCCGAAAGACGAACCGGCACGGACCGGCTTTACAAAAAGCGGATACGACAGCCCGGCTTCTATCTCCTCCATGGCCGCCTCCCTGCCGGAATACCGGAAAGTTACCGATTTCGGGACAGCAATCCCCGTAAGGCTGACCAGCTTATGCGCCCTGTCCTTATCCATGCAGACCGCTGACGAAAGCGTGCCGCAGCCTATAACCGGGATACCCGCCAATTCAAACAATCCCTGCAGGGTGCCGTCTTCACCGTTCTTTCCATGTAGTACGGGAAACACCAGATCTATTTTTATAATTCGGTATCTGTGCGCGGCAAGTTCTAAAAACCCTTTTACGGAACGGCTTGGTGAAACCACAACGGGAAACAGGTTTTTGCTGTCCTCAGTCCATGTACCTTCACGGATTTTCTCCGTTTCTCCCGTGTAGTGATACCATTCCCCACTTCTGGTGATCCCGATGGGGATGATATCGAATTTGTCCGTGTTGATATTTTTAAGGACAGAGTATGCCGACTGCAACGACACCTCATACTCCTCGGAATTCCCCCCGAAAATAACCGCTATTTTTTTCTTATCCATCCTGTACGCCGCCTTCCTCTATTTTTGTCCCTTCCGGAAGTCTATATGTTATCTCGCACCGATTGCTATACAGCTCCCCTTCCTTCCGTCTGCCTGCCGGTATTTTTATCTGTTTCCATACGGCAGACGGATGCAGCCTGATAGATTTTTCCGTCCTCTTTTTGTTCAAACAACGGACAGTGCGCTGTCCTTATATTGACAAAAAGCGCTCCTGTTTTTGGCATTATGATTGTACCAAAAACGGGAGCGCCGTTTATTCATTTCCACATAAATGATTCTATTGACTTTATACGGGATTTCTTACGATTTACCTACAAAACCGGTAATATGACCGTAAATATGGCTGTTTCATTTTCACTGACTGCCATGACCGTCCCTTTATGAAGCTCAACGATCTGTTTTGCTATGGCAAGTCCTAAACCGGCCCCGCCGCTGCTCGTACTTCTGGAAGCATCCAGCCTGTAAAACTGCTCAAATATCCGTTCCAGTTTTTCCTCCGGAATGGTATCCCCATGATTCGTAAATGTAATCTGGGCGTTTTCCCCTTGCCTGGTTACAGCAATGTTTATTTCCGTACCCTCATAACTATAAATAACCGCATTTTTCAAAAGGTTGTCAAACACACGCTGGATTTTATCCGCATCGCACCTTAACATGATATCCTCCGGGACTACAAGGTTACAGTTCAGGTTTTTCTCCTGCAGCATTGGCTGGAATTCATACAGGAGCATTTCAAGCAGCCTTGTCAGGCTTATCCTGCCGTACTGGAGTGTAATATTGGAAAGGTTAAATTTTGCGATTTCAAAAAACTCATTGATCAGGTCTTCCAGGCGCTCTGCCTTATCCATCGAAACTGCAATGTACTTCTGCCTAAGCTCCTCTGAAACCTGCCCCTCGTCACGCAGCAGGTTCAGGTAGCCGATCACAGAGGCAAGGGGAGTTTTCAGATCATGCGCCAGATACATGACCATATCATTTTTCTGCTGTTCCGCCAGCTTCATGTCAAGTTTCTGTTTTTCAATCCTATGTTTGATCGCATTGATTCTTTTCTCGGTGGCGGAAAGTTCCGGCGGCAGCGACGCCTCCCCGGAATCCTCCCTCCCTATCTCATCAATCCCCCTGTTGATCTCTATAAAATACCGTGCAAACCAGTTCAGATAGATGCGGAACGCCATAAAAAATACCAACGCCATCCCTGCCACAAATACCAGTTCCACATGGTTACGGAACGTCCACTGGTACAAAGTCTTTGCGGCGCCATAATCCAATCTAAAAAGCTTTTGGTTTGCCGCCACGATCCAGTCCGCAAACCGCCCTTTCAAAAAAAGGGAATACAGCAGGAAAATACACCCGGCCGCCATCGCGGCAATCCATACGGTACGTATAAAAATCTTTGTTTTAAACTGTTTGAAATCATCTGTCCTGTTCAATCTCTTATTTTTCAATGGTATATCCAACTCCCCACACATTTACGATAAACTTCGGTTTCTTTGCGGATTCGTTCAGCTTTTCCCGAAGACGGCCAATATGGGCCATAACGGTGTTGTTATTGTCCAGATATTTTTCTCCCCATACCGCCTCAAATAATTCCTCTGACGGGACCACCATTCCCTGGTGTCCGCATAGATACCAGAGAATCCCAAATTCAATCGGCGTCAGCTTCAATTCCTTTCCATACAGACAACATTTATGGGTATCCCTGTTGATGCACAGCCCCCTGATGTCATATTCGCCGGCCTCATCCGTTTTTTTCCCCGTAAGGCCGTTGTAGCGCACATACCGCCTTAACTGCGTTTTCACCCTGGCCACTACCTCTAACGGGTTAAAGGGCTTTGTGATATAATCATCCGCACCGATAGTCAGGCCCATAATCTTATCCCCGTCCTCCGCCTTCGCTGTAAGCATAATCACAGGGTAGTAGAACTTTTCCCTGATCTTCCGGCAGATGCGGAACCCGTCAATATCGGGCAGCATGATATCTATGATAGCCAGATCCGGCTCCGTTCCTTCTATATATTTCAGGGCATCCATGCCATTATGACATTTATATACCGAATAACCGTCATTTTTAAGGTACACCTCGATCAGGTCAGCGATTTCTTTTTCATCATCAACAATCAAAATCTTCTCTTTCATATCAGCACCTGCATCCCTACTGTCAAATTTCATTATTCCCGGCTGCAGCAGCAGCCATTTCCCTCTTACGCGCAGTGCGCATCCTCCCGGAGGGTTTTATTTTATAGGAAAGCCTTTTTCTTTAACGCTTCACCGTAACAAGGCCTTTCCTATGAAATGAAAAAACCGCAAGCCCCAACATCTGCCGGGCTTGCGGCTTAGCCCCGGCTGCCCGGGGCCGTTATTCCGAAAACGTAAATTGTGTCAGCATAGCCTGCAAAGTCTGGGCATGCGCCGCCAATTCCTCGCTGGTGGCTGAACTTTCCTGCGCGGCAGCGGAGTTGCTTTCCACTACCCCGGAGATCACTTCTATCCCATCATTGATTTCATTCACTTCCTGCGCCTGATTCTCACAATCTTCTTTTACTATGCCGTTTAATTCCACGACCTTCTTAATCCCTTCATTTACCGCATAGAACGCTTCCGCCGTTTCCTTGGCAATCCCGTTCCCGCTTTCCACTTCGCCCATGGATTTTTGGATCAACTGCCTTGTATTCGTTGCCGCCTCAGCGGACTGGCCCGCCAATTTACCGATTTCACCCGCTACAACAGCAAATCCACGGCCGGCTTCCCCGGCCCTCGCCGCCTCGATCGAAGCGTTTAACGCGAGCAGGTTCGTTTGTTCGGCAATCTCCTCAATGGTATCGATGATTGTTTCGATCTCCTTGGATGTCTGGGAAATAATATCCATTTCCTTCATCATCCTTTCCATCTGCACATTCCCCTTTTCCGCCTGCTGCTTCACTTCCACGGCATAATTGCTGGCCTCTTCCGCGCGTCTCGCCCCATTGGACGCCTTTTCCCCCATGTCGCTGACCATCGCCGCAATTTCCTGTACGCTTTCCGCCTGCTCCGTAGAACCCTCTGCCAAAGACTGCGCTGAGGCTGCCATTTGCTGCGAAGCCGCGCTTACCTGATTGGAAGATTTATAAATATTGGAAATCGTAGATCCTAGTTTATATTTGATTTCCGCCATGGAATCCAATATCGGTTTAAAATCGCCCAGATACTTTTCCTTTTCATGGGAATCCACATCAAAATCCCCCTCCGCCATCTTGGCTAAGATCGCGCTCTCGTCACGGATGATTGCCACAAGATTCCGGATAAACTCCCGGATATTGTCGGAAAGCTGCCCAAGTTCGTCTTTTGCCTCATATTCCAAATGAGTATCCAGACTTCCTTCCTGGATCCCTTTGATCGCCTTTGCGATTTCCCGAAGCGGCCTTACCACAATAGTCCTTACCGCTACGGAAACCGTACTTCCTATCATAATCGCCGCCACTGCGCTGGCAATCATCAAAATCATGGAAAACCAATATGTACTGCCTACTTTTTTCACTGCGGCATTGCTGCCCGCCGCATTATACTCCGCCAATTCTCCCATCTTATTATTAAAGCTCTCAAAATAGCTTTCCGCCTCTGCAGCCATCCATTCCCCTGCCTGGGCCGTTTCCCCCGCCCGGCTCGCTTCCATAATCTGATTGCTTACTCCAAGGTAGACTTCCCATTGCTTTTTTGCTTCTTCAAACAAAGCCCTGTCATCCTCTTTGCGGATATACCCTTCATAAAGATTTGTCCGTTCATTGATTGTTTCTAAAAGCTGCTCCATTTCCGCCTCGTATTGCTCCCGGCCCTCTTTTGAACCGGAAACAATATGGCCATATTGAAGGATCCTGTATTCCGCCGTCAATGCCTTCAAATCCTCCGCCAGAATAGCAGACGGCATCCAATTTTCCGTAATCGTTCCGGCCTGTGCCTTTACCATCCATAATCCCACCGCAGCAACTGCGGCAATAAACAGCATTCCCGAAATCAACACCTTTGACAATGCGGACAACTTCCTTTTCACCGGAACATCCTTTAGTTTTTTCACCGCCGGATGATCCGCCGCCAGCTCCCTTGCAATCTCATTTATCTTATCCCTCTCCATTTCGTTCTTCCCTCCTGTTTTATCTCTCCTGACGATCCTGATCCTTTCGCGCGGAATCTATGAGGTTTTTCTTATTCTTCCCATAAATTCTGCGGATACAGCCCTTCTCTTTTCATCTTTTCAATCGCATCCGCAACCGTCTGCTTATCCTCTTTATAAGTCACCCCATACCACCTGTCATAAGATTTCAACACGGCAACCTCCGCCTTTCCCGTCTCCAACAGCCCGTTTACCACGCTGGGAAGGAAATATTCGCATTTTAACGGGTTTTCCTTTAACCCTTTTTCCAAAAACGGCACAAAACCTGCCTCCAGCTCCTTCATAAAGCTTCCTGTAAATCCCCATAAATTCATGGAAACAATGCTTCCTGCGGGAATTACATGCCAAGTATCCCCATCATCTTCCGTATATGCTGTTTCCCTGCCCCTTTTCTCTATCCGCGTCCTCTCGGTGATCCCCGACAGGCGGCTATGTTCATCAGTCGTACATACCCCTCTCGCCACATGCCCATTTTCCGTTAAAGTATTTTCCAACACGTAACCTACCATGGCATATGCATATTTATCTCCATCCTCATGAGATGTCAGGAAGTCAAAAATCTGCGAAAAAGCGCTCCTTCCATAATAATCATCAGCATTGATTACCACAAAAGGCCCATCCACCAGCTTTCTGCCGCTCATTACCGCATGGCCGGTCCCCCACGGCTTCATCCTTCCCTCCGGCACTTCAAAACCTTCCGGAAGATCTGACAAATCCTGAAATACATAATCCACATCCATGATTTTCGCAATCCTGTCGCCGATTACTTCCTTAAAATCCTTTTCATTTTCTCTCTTTATAACAAAGATTACTTTTTCAAAACCTGCCTTCACCGCATCGTACAGGGAAAAATCCATGATAATATGCCCTTGCCCGTCTACCGGGTCAATCTGCTTAAGCCCCCCATAACGGCTGCCCATCCCTGCCGCCATAATCACTAAAACCGGTTTTTTCATTTTTTTCTCCATTTCTGCGCTGCTTTTTACGCATAACGAGTTTGCGGCAAGCAGCACACAGACACAAACCTCGCGATTGAAGATTTTAATTTTCAATCTTCCTTTTTGTTTTTCTAATATATCAAATATATACTTTCTTTTCCCGCGCATATCATATATACTTTTATCAGATATACTGCTTATCAGTTGAATATATGCTAATATTAATTATAATTACTATTTTAAAAAAAGCTTTGTATAATTGTTCATCTTATTTGACAAATCCGAGCAGCCAGAGGAGAAAACTATGCCTTACAAAAGCATTACTTTGAAAAAAGAACTGGTTATTGACGAAATCGCCTCCATTCATCGCTTCAAATCCATCAGCGATTTTGTTTTTCATGAAGAGGCCCATGATTTCTGGGAGTTCTTATACGTAGAAAAGGGGGCTGTCCAGGCAGACGTAAACTCCACACCCCATACGCTGAACAAGGATTCCATCCTTTTTTGCCAGCCCGGGGAGCCACACAGCGTCCGTTCCAAGGGAGATGTGTCATCCAGCCTTATTTCTATCGGCTTTATCTGCGATTCTCCCGCCATAGAATTTTTCCGCGGGAAAATATTAGAGGTAAGCCCTTCGGAACGGCTGCTTCTTAACAAAATTGTCCAAGAAGCATCCCTTGCTTATTCCTGCCAGTTAGATACCCCTTGCTATCGGCAACTGATCCGGCGCGACAGCCCCAACATCCCCTTCGGCTCCGAACAGCTTATTCAGGTTTATCTCCAACAGCTCCTCATACAGCTTATCCGCAACCATGAGACAGACAGCGCATTTGCCGCCATCCCGAAATCAGTACGCAAACGAGGGGAAGATGAACTGTTTTACAAAATCATTTCTTACATGGAGGAACATATTGATGAACATTTGTCCATCCAGCAGATCTGCCGCGACAATCTAATCGGGCGTTCTCTTTTGCAGCAGATTTTCCGTGATAATACAGGCTATGGGATCATTGATTATTTTTCCCTTATGAAAATCACAGCGGCAAAACAGCTCATCCGCCGCCAAAAGATGAATTTCTCCCAGATTGCAGAACACCTGGGTTATAACTCTATCCATTATTTTTCCAGACAGTTTAAAAAATTATCAGGGATAACCCCCTCCGAATACGCCGCTTCTATCAGGCTCGGTACGGGATTGCAGGAATCCTCGCCTGAACTTCCGTTCCACGACCGTAATCGCTCTCAAAATGCAGGCCATATTTTTCACCATACAGATATTTAAGGCGCATGTGAGTATTATAAATGCCAATGCTGCTTCCGTGTTCGCTTTCCTCCGTACCGTCCAGGATAGTTTCCAGCCTGTCCGGCCGGATCCCGACTCCCGTATCCGACACCGTAAAAACAATATCCCCGGCCTCCATCCATGCCATGATTACAATATTCCCCGATTTCGACTCCTGTTCAAAGATACCATGGAGAATGGAGTTTTCCACAATCGGCTGCAGAACCAGCTTAGGGATCTCATACTCCATAATCTCATCCGGCACATCAACAATGAATTCTATCTTATCCTCAAATCTCATGTTCTGCAGCGTTACATACAAACTTACATGCCTAAGTTCTTCCCCGACGGGTATGGTAATGTTCTTTTTAGACAATGTCAGCTTATAAAATTTCGATAAATTCTGGACCGCCGCGGACACCTTTTCCTGCTGCCCGCTTTGCGCCAGCCAGTTGATCATATCCAGCATATTATATAAAAAGTGAGGGTTGATCTGGGCCTGGAGAGCTTTTACTTCGGATACCTTAAGCTTTTCCGCAGTCCGTGTCTGTTCTGCCATCAGGTCATTGATGCGGTCCACCATGATATTATAATTACCCACCAACTGCCCAATCTCATCCTTATCCTCATTATTCTCGAATTTCACCGGCATCTTATCCCGGTAACGGTTCATTTTTTCCACTACTTTGGAAAGCCTTCTTGCGATATTGCCGGACAAAACCAATGCCACGCTACAAGCTAATGCCACAAAAACCAGATAAAGATACATTGTATTAAATAAAACTCTCTGGCTTTCCGTAAACACGCTGTCCTCCGGGATAACTGATACCAGACGCCAATCGGTCTGACCGATTTCCCGGTATCCCATATACAGGCTTGCATCCAATATCCTTCCCATTGTGAATTCTTCCGTATCCCCAATCGTCTGCTGGATCGTGTCATAACTCATAAAATAAGTCCCGGCCAGCACCGGGCTGGATGCCGCTACGATGCAGTCCCTGCTGTTTATAATATAATATACGCTGTTTATGCTCGTCAGATTTTGATGCAGGATATCCTGCAAATGATCCCTGGAAAAATATATGGCGATGTAAACGCATGTTTCTTCCGGATTGGCGATATTCGTAAACTTTCTGATATACGCCATATCCCCCAGATTCTCAATCTCGGAACTCGTCAGATAGAAACTGGGACAGAATAAAGACACAGTCTTTGGGGAGCCATCAAAGATCCCATGCCAATGGCTCCCTTTTACCTCCGTTACCGGTTCGATAATGCCGGAATCCCCATAATTTTCCGATATTCCCCCTTGTTCCGGAATATATATTTTTACAGCCTTAATAAATTCATGATCAATCACGGCATTGATGCTGCTGTAGAACTCCCTCGCTTCCTCACTGTCCTGCATATCCTCCAGATACCCCCGGATATCCGGCGTATAGACAGCTTTGGATAGAAAAGGGGAAGACGTAATATTGTTCATCACATAAATAATTTGATTGGCCGTAGCCTCCAAAGTGCTTGCCGTCTGGCTGACGATCGCCCGCTCGGACTCAATGGCGTTGACCTCGATAATATGGGAGAGCCTCCCATACAAAAAAGCAAAAAGAACGATGGTCGGCACTAAAACGAGTATCATATTTGTAATAATGAATTTGTATTTAAGTTTCATATCATGCAGGAAATACCGCATGATGGAACGCATCCCGTTAATCATGAGAAAACTCCCCCCTTAATGCCGCCGTCTCCTTTTCCCTGTATTCCGACGGCGACATACCGCACACCCGTTTGAAAATCTTTCCAAAATAATTACCGTCGCTGTAGCCCACCTTTGCAGATATATCGATAATTTTATATCGGGGATCCGCCAGCAGCTTTTTCGCCCTCCCGATACGGTATTCCGTCAAATACTGGTTCAAAGTCATGCCGGTATCGTTTTTAAACAAAGTACAGACATAAGAAGAGGAAAGCATTACATGGGCGCTGATATCTTTTACGGATAACGCTTCATCCTGATAGCGGTCCGCAATAAACTGCTTAATCAGATATACCGTGGAATTCTCTTCTCCCAGGCTTCCTGCCGAAGAAAAGAAAAGGGAAACCCTCTCATTTAATAATTCATGCAGTTCATACACCGATTCACAGGAAGAAAGAGATCCCCATAAACTGTTATCCGGTTCCCCCTGGTCCATCGCCTGGATCTGCAATGCCCGGTATGCATCCCTCACTACTCCAAACAGCTTATAATACAGATCCCTCACCTGGTTAGGCAGGATATTCCTCATGGCAACAAGCTCTTCCACCATCTCTTGGAGCATGGCGGACGTTTCTTCCTCATCCTTATGTAACAGGCTCTCCATCAACCGGTTTTCCATATCCAGCTCCCCAAGGTCATGGAAAGTATCATAGTCATCCCTATGCTCATAAATACGATGGGTTTTATCCGGGCTGAAAAAAGAATTTTGAAGTTCTATGACTGCGGAATTATAGGAATTATGAATTTCTCCCATGCCTTCCACATTCTTGCCGAAGACAATATGATAATGCAGGGACAAGGGCTTTAACGCCTCTTCCAACTTGGAACCAAGCATATCTTTCTCCCTGTCCGTATACCGCTTGGCCCCCCAGACGTGATAAAAAAACAGACTCCCCTGCCTGACGGAATGAATCTCCCAAAGCCCCGAAGATGCAAGGGCCTGCGCAACATACGGCTCTATCAGATCCCCCAGCCCGTTCAGCATATGGCCGATATGATAAAATTGTATCAGAAAAGTAAAAAAAAGCGTATGCCTGTCCGTGGGGAAAGAAAACTCAATTTCCGCTTCTTTCATCTGCGCCTTATCCGCCCGGGGCGCCATCGCCAGCCTTTCCGCCAGGGAAGATCTGGACATGGAAATAGACAGGGCTTTAATCCCTGCCGCTTCCCTGGCCGCCGCCACGTCCTGACGCGCTTGGCGGACGGCCTCTTTAATTTCATTCAGATCAATTGGCTTCTCCACATAACTGACGGCTTTCAGCTTAATTGCCGCTTTTAAATATTCTTTATCCGAATAACCGCTCATAAAAATAATGCTGATATCGGGAAAATGCACCTGCAGTTTTTCCGCCATCTCAATCCCGCTCATCCGGGGCATCCTTACATCGCTGAGTACGATATCAGGCTGAAAGCTTTGCGACAATTCATAGCCATGAAGCCCGTCATCAGCCTGCGCCACCGCATCAATCCCCAGCCGTTCCCAGTCGATGCTGTTCATCAGTCCATCCCTTGTCAACTTTTCGTCATCCACAATCAGAAGCTTCATCCATCGTACCCGTTCGGCCTTTCCATCCCTTTTCCTACTTAAATATATCAGAAATAAGCCATCCCTTCAATCAAAACAACCAACCGCCGCAAAAACCGCAGAGAGTATCGCAAATAAAAACCACATGATTTGCCGCCTCCTTTCTGCAAATGCGACAATATCGTTTAGCCCATTATAATGCATCACCGGGCAAAAAGATACGGCAAAAAACATCATTCGCCCAAAACAACCGCCTCTACCTTAAGCAAATCCGCTATTTTTTCAAACAGCTTCCCGTTATGGCCAACGCTCATAGCAAAATGATGGGTAGGCGCCTGTGCAAACCACTCGTCCATATAGGAATCCGGGTCCTTACGGAACCGCACATGGGTCTGCGTATTGCCTATTGTCATAATCGGGCCGTCCGTTGCCTGCGCTTCTGTAATAATAAATTTCAGCCGTCCGTCCACGGTCTGCGTACACCCCAGATTAGTAATATCCCCCGCGCGTACTTTCGCTTCCACGGAAACTCCCGTCCCCTGCTTTCCATGATATACTCCCAAACCGCGCAAAAGCGGTTTGCCTTGGGCGATCGCCAAATGGAACGGCCCATCATGCCCCAGCAATATGGTGCCTTCTTTATAGTCTGTTACTACTATCTCACAAAACGAGCCGCCCTTCCCGGCAATATCGCAGATTTTCATGGCAAGACATGTCTTAAGATCCCCCTCTCCCGCGCAGGGAATCCCTTTTGCCGTCAGCAAAGAGTGCCCTACGATAAAGCCTGACTGGAGCTTCTCGTATGCACCGCCCGGCGCCCCGTGGTAGTAATAAGCCAGCCCATCCAGACGATACTCTTTTACCAGCCGCTCCTGCGCTGCCGCCACTTTTGCGGACCAGTCCAACTGTTCCTCCGTAGGCTTTTTCGCCAGAGGATCTGCCGATACATCATCGCTGATTACAAAAAAACCCTCAATTTCTTTTTTCTTTTCTTCTATTTCTTCTTCCGTCACTTCCCCCATCATCCTATCCAGGTCACACATTTCCAAAATCTCTACATGCACCCCTGTCTGCGCCTGCATCATAGTAAAATCCGAATATAAATCCAACATGCCGCTGTAATTATTCCCTAAAAAGCCGAAACGGCAATATTGCAGCGCCGCTTTTACTTCCGCCGCCTTTACCCATTCCCCGATTTCCTTCCATGCGCGCCCCGCCTCCGGCCTTTCCGACGTATTTTCATCCGTCATGGATATCTCCGGCGTATAATCCATCCCTAACAGCCCATTGATGCACCGATAGGCAATCCCCGCCCTATGGAAAGCATTCGCAAGCTCCGGCACCGGACACGCGCCGCAGTGCGCCAGCCATTCCCCGGTAGATGTCCGTAAATAATCGATTTGCGCCGTAGGCTGCAGGTTCAAGATCACCACTGGCGCCTTGCAAATCTGATGCACCGGCAGGACCGATGCGCTGGTTACATATGTTCCCGCATGGGCGAAAACCAGATCCACTCCCTTTTGGTTAAAAAATTCCCCGCACCGCCTTCCCTCTTCCTCGCAGTCCACCAGTCCATAGAAGTAAACTTCCGCACCCATTTCCCCTATCCTACCGGCAATGAACCGTCCATATTCCAGCATCCGCCCCTGCAGCCCGGCAAACTGGCTCCAATAGGTTTTCAGCCCCATAGTATAAACCCCAATCCTTGCTTTCTTTGTCTCCTTTAATTTTTCCATCTTTTCCCTGCCCCTTTCTTTTCCTTTTGCAATCATGTATAATAGTATATTGCATTCATGAATATTTCTTATAAATACAATTATATATGCTATTTTATTATTTACATCCAATATCATTGTTCAAAAATAATAGTTTATTGTCCTATTGACTTTTATAACCATACTCTTTTTCTCAATCCGCAGGCTTTAGGCCGACGGCTCAAATCATCCATGGAAAGGATATACCTATGAATCAATATTTGGAACGGGCATCGCTTACTTGGTCGGAAGATTCCGTCCGCCTCATCAATACTCCCAGCCAACTGGCAAAATCCTCCTTTTTCTACATGCAGGAAGCCGGCTATTTTAAAACGAAGCCCCCTTATTTTACCGAACGGGAAAATCTGAATTCCTTCCTCATCCTATACACCCTTTCCGGCAAAGGCTTCTTGCGATACCAGGGCAAAGAATACACCTTGTCCGCCGGGCAATGTTTTTTTATCCATTGCAAAGCCCGCCACCTTTATTATGCGCTCAAAGGCTCTCCATGGGAGTTTTTATGGCTTCATTTTTATGGCAGTTCTTCTTTGGGCTATTACCAGGAATTTGAAAGAAACGGATTCCGGATCCTGGATATTGACGACAAGGCTTCTTTTGAATCCGGCCTTCGGCAGATTATCGCCATCAATCAGGAGAAAACGGCTACCAGGGAACTTTTCACTTCCCATCTGATCCTGAATCTGCTTACCAAACTGCTTATCTTAAACTTTACCGGCCAGGCATCCCTTCCGGATATACCCGCCTATATCCAAGGATGCGCCAAATACATCGACACCCATTTTCAGGAAGGACTTTCTTTGGAGAAACTTTCCGCCCTTCAACATATAAGCAAATATTACCTTTCCAGGGAATTCAAACGCTATATGGGCATTACGGTTCAGGACTACCTGATCAATACACGAATTACCTACGCCAAAGAACTGTTAAAATACACCAATATGCCGGTAGGCGAAATTGCCTTTGCCTGCGGGATGCATAACGTCAGCCATTTTATCAACCTATTCAAAGCCAGGGAATCCATGACCCCCCTATCCTACCGCCGCCACTGGAAGGATTAAGGGACATAAACGCGGATGGGGTTTTATATCATAGGATCTGGGCGTCAAAAGGCTTATCCTGCGGCCCCGCCTGGCAGATGGCACACTAGATTTGCGCAAACGGCTTTTGCACGATGGAGAGGAGACTCTAAAATCGTGGAA
>CAOKPU010000057.1 GCA_948470755.1 uncultured Lachnospiraceae bacterium
ACTTCTTAGCGAAACAGCCACTGCTGTTGAGCTTTAGAAGTTCTTCTCACGCTAATAGGCCATAATGCTCCAAGCCCTGATACACTCCGTCTTTATCAATATCTGAAGTCACATAATCCGCGTAAGCCTTTAACTTCCCATCCCCGTTGCCCATGACGATCCCTACCGCGCATTCTTTAATCATCTCCAAGTCATTCATGCTGTCGCCAATAGCAACCGTATCTTCCATACAGCCCCCATAATATTCGAGAATCTTCCGGATGCCGCCCGCCTTATTATTTCTTACGGACATTACTTCAACACAGTGCAATGAGCCTTCATTGGGTATGCTATGGATAAATTGGTATCCGGCGCCATATTTTTTCTCAATTTCCATCAAGGCTTCTTCTTTCAGACTATAAATGCAGAATTTATAAATCGTCTCCGTTTCCGGGTCATAATCCTCCATGTCATAAACCGCCGGCTGTTTAAAAAATTCATGCCCGGGGCAATCCCGTCCTTCCCCTTCAAAAAAGTAATCCCTTACCATAGAGTGCATATAAATCCCTTTTTTTCCTTCCAGGACATACGAAACGCCGTTGCTTATACAAAACCGCATGATTTCTTTCATTTCCGGATACGGAATGCTGTCCTCATAAATGATTTCTTCTTTTATCTGCGCATAAGCGCCCGCGGCAGCCACCACCCCATCGTAATCCATATCCTTTACATGATCTAACAGGCAACAAGTACGGCCGGTACAAATAAAAACTTTATGCCCGGCCCGGCGGGCCAGTTCCACCGCCTGATAAGCGCTTTTTGGTATAGCATACTTCCTATGATCGAACAATGTGCCGTCAATATCCAAAAAAATATATTTCATGTGCTGCTCCTTCCTTGACAAATGGCTTCTACCATATAAAATTTTGGCCAGGATGCCAAAAGGCCGCCTTATTAAAAAGAGTGCGGTAAAAGCAGGACACAATACGGCTCTGCCATTTATCACACCCTCATATCCTCTATACGGAAACTAAAACATCCCTTAGCGGAACGGAACTACGGAACCCTGGTATTTTTCACTCATGAAATCGCTGATTTCATCAGATTTCAATACTTCCACCAAAGCCTTTACCCCTTCATTCCCTTCATTTCCTTCTTTCACTACAATAACATTTACATAAGTCTTAGCTGCCTCGGAATCTGCCGTTTCATAAGCCAAAGCATCTGTCTGCGCATTCAGCCCTGCCTGCAATGCATAGTTGCCGTTCAGCACAACAAAGGATGTTTCATCGATTACCCTTGCCACCTGCGCAGCTTCCAACTCAACAATCTCCACATTATGGGGATTTTCCGCAATGTCGTTCTTCGTTGCTTCCATCCCGGCCCCATCCTTTAATGTAATGATACCGTTATCCTGCAGCAAAAGAAGCGCCCTTGCTTCATTCGTTGTGTCATTGGGAACCGCTATCGTCGCTCCGTCGGAAATATTTGCCAGATCCGATTCCGTTCCGCCATAAATGCCAAGCGGTTCGTAATGGATCTCTCCTACATTCACCAAATGCGTGCCTTTTTCCGCATTAAAACTGTCCAGATAAGGAGTATGCTGGAAATAATTGCAGTCAAAATCCCCCGCTTCCACCACCTCATTCGGCTGTACATAATCATTAAATACTGTAACTTGAAGATCCCAGCCCTGCTTCTCAAGAATAGGCTTTGCCGCTTCCAGGATTTCCGAATGGGGTACTTCCGTAGCCGCGACAGTAATGGTCCCTCCGCCGTCCTTAGAACCACAGGCTGTCAAAACGCCCGCTGTAAGGACAACTGCAATAAGCGCCGATACAATTCTTTTTTTCATAATCTTATCCTCCTCTATTTTCAACCGCCGCCTTATCCGGCAGTTTATTATCTTAAAACCAGTAAAAAATCCATCATTACCCTATTAGCCGGTAATCCTTTTATCCATTTTCTTAGAAAGCATTGTCCCGATCATCTGCAGGATCTGCACAAGGATTACGAGCAATACAACCGTCACAATCATAATATCCGCCTGATAACGGTAATAGCCATAGCGGATTGCCACATCGCCAAGGCCTCCGCCGCCCACCGCCCCTGCCATGGCGGAATAACCAAGTATTGTCCCAAGGGCAATCGTGGCTCCCACGATCAGGGAAGTCCTCGCTTCAGCCAAAAGCACTTTCCAGACAATGTCTCCCGTCCCGGCCCCCATACTCTGAGCCGCCTCAATCACTCCTTTATCCACTTCCAATAGGGAAGATTCCACCAATCTTGCAATAAACGGGGCTGCCGCCATCGTCAAAGGCACAATCGTCGCCGTAGCCCCATAGCTTTTCCCTACCAATAACCGGGTAAAGGGGATCAACAGCATCAACAATATTAAAAAGGGGATGGATCGCAACACGTTTACTATCAAATCAAATATTTAAAAGAACTACTAATAGGGTTTTAACCCATCCTTTGCGGTAATCACCAGAAGGATCCCCATAGGAAGCCCAATCACATAAGCAAGGACCGTCGATGTCAATGTCATATACAAAGTCGTGCCGGTTTCCTTTACCAACATCATAACCGTTGCGCTATCCCACATAATTATCCAGCTCCTCCACTTCCAGTTTTCTTTCTTTTAAGTAATTAATCATCTTGCCCGCTGTAATCTCATCCTCAGGGAGCTGCAAGACCATCTGTCCATGCGCCACCCCTCCGATATCCTTTGTATCCGCCAGCAGGATATTGGCCGGTGCTTTGCACTCTAAGACCATATTGCCGATCACCGGTTCAAAAGAAGAATTTTCTTTAAATACAATACGGATACAATGCTTGCCTTTCATTTCGTCATAATTGCCGCCGTTTTGGAATACCAGTTTTTTTGCCGCAGCGGTTTTCGGCCTTGCAAACACCTCTTCCACCGTCCCGGTCTCCGCCAGGCTGCCTCCGTCTATAATGGCCACATGAGTGCATATTTCCTGCACCACAGCCATTTCATGAGTAATAATGATAATCGTAATCCCGTATTTTTCATTAATATCTTTTAAAAGGGCTAAAATGGATTTCGTCGTAGTAGGATCCAATGCACTGGTCGCTTCATCGCACAATAGGATCTTGGGATTCGTAGCCAACGCCCTCGCAATCGCCACCCTCTGCTTTTGTCCGCCGGAAAGCTGAGCCGGATAGGCGTCTGCTTTCTCTGAAAGCCCTACAATCCGGAGCAGTTCTTTTGCCTTCTCCCTGGCCGCCCTTTTCTTCTGCCCTATAATCTCCAATGGAAAGCATATATTATCCAGCACCGTCCTCTGCATCAGCAGGTTAAAATGCTGGAAAATCATCGCTATCTGCGTTCTCATCTGCCGTAATTCTTTATCCGACAAGGCGGAAAGGTCTTTTCCTTCCACCAATACTGTGCCTTCCGTCGGCTTTTCCAGAAAATTCAGGCATCTTACCAAAGTACTCTTTCCCGCGCCGCTCATACCGATCACGCCGTATATCTCACCTCTGTGAATATCCAGATTGATCCCCCGCAGCGCTTCCACTGCATTTGCCTTTCCCACGAACGTCTTGCTGACATCCTTTACCTGTATTATCGTATCCATTGCCGCCTCATTCCCGTTCCTGTTTTTATCCATCTCACATCGTCCGTATCATACCACAGACTGACAATTTCTGCAAGATTATGTTCGGGTTTTGTAAGCAATCAGATCCATGTATAAAAAAGTATGCAAAAAAGCGTGCGTCCTAACGCACACTTGCGCCGGAGCGCAGCCGCGGCAGAAGCTTCTACAATTTTAAGTCTAAAAAGCGGAAAACATTTCCGTAGAAAGGTATCTGTCCCCGGAATCAGGCAGGAGGACAACGATTGTTTTGCCGGCGTTTTCTTCCCTCCTTGCCAACTGCGCTGCAGCGGCCAGCGCCGCACCGGAGGAGATTCCTACCAGAACGCCTTCCTTTGTCGCCATTTTCCTTCCGGCCTCAAATGCATCTTCGTTCTTAATAAGAAGGACTTCATCCAAAACATTCCTGTTTAAAACAGAAGGGACAAATCCTGCACCGATCCCCTGGATTTTATGCGGCCCCGGCTTGCCGCCGGTAAGCACGGGGGACCCTTCCGGCTCCACCGCTATTACTTTTATGTCTGGATTTTTTAATTTCAGGTACGCGCCTACTCCGGTGATCGTCCCGCCGGTCCCCACGCCTGCCACAAAAATATCCACGTTGCCATCCGTATCTTCCCAAATCTCCGGGCCGGTGGAAGCCGCATGAACCGCCGGATTTGCCGGATTATCAAACTGCCCGAGGATTACCGCCCCGGGTATGCTCTCTTTGAGTTCTTCCGCCTTTTCAATCGCGCCTTTCATACCCTTAGCCCCTTCCGTTAAAACTAATTCCGCACCATAGGCTTTTAACAGATTCCTTCTTTCTATGCTCATGGTATCCGGCAGCGTAAGAATAGTGCGGTAGCCTCTCGCCGCCGCTACGGACGCCAGGCCGATCCCTGTATTGCCGGAGGTGGGTTCTATAATAGCCGCCCCCTCTTTTAAAATCCCTTTTTTCTCCGCATCCTCGATCATCGCCAAGGCAACCCTGTCTTTTACGCTTCCTGCCGGATTCAGATATTCTAATTTTGCAAGAATGCAAACATTCCCGATCCCCTCCGCTCTCGAATAATTCCTGATTTCCAACAATGGAGTCTTACCGATCAATTCCGTTGCGCTTCTCTTAATATTTTCCATTTTCCACTCCCATCTGTCCGTTTTATCGGACGTCCAAATCAAAAAGTATACATAATGCGAATCCTATAAGGCAAAAAGGTTGAAACACATTATTTTCAACCTTCTCTTCTTAAAATATCGCCTCTTAATCCCTAGCATATCAGTAGGGATTTCATGAGATAAATGGTAGCGCTATTCAGAAAAAATGTCAACCTTTTTCCCCACTGTCTTCGTTATGCCGCCTTTGCCGCTTTGGGATGAGTCTTTCGTCCTGTTTTTAATAGTTCTCCGCGCTGATCTCAAAATAACTCTGCGGATGGGCGCAGACAGGACAGGTTTCCGGCGCTTTTGTCCCTACAACGATATGCCCGCAATTACGGCACTCCCATACCTTTACCTGGCTCTTTTCAAAAACCGCTGCAGTCTCGATATTTTTCAGCAGGGCACGATAACGCTCCTCATGATGTCTTTCAATGGCGGCAACCATACGGAATTTGACCGCCAGCTCCGGGAACCCTTCTTCCTCAGCCGTTCTGGCAAAGCTTTCATACATGTCGGTCCATTCATGGTTCTCCCCTTCCGCCGCGGCCAGGAGATTATCCGCAGTACTGCCTATCCCCTTCAGCTCTTTCAACCACATCTTCGCATGTTCCTTCTCATTTTCCGCCGTTTTCAGAAACAAGGCTGCGATTTGTTCATAACCCTCTTTTTTAGCTACGGAAGCAAAATATGTATATTTATTTCTGGCCCCCGACTCGCCGGCAAAAGCCGCCTCCAGATTTTTCTCCGTCCGGGTCCCCTCATATTTATAGCCGCCCACGCTTTTAGGAACAATGCCGCTTGCAAAATCACAAGGCTGTCCTACATGCCGGATACCGGTATATACGGCGATGTCTTTATCCGTCGTTACCAGATGTTCCATCGTCAATCCGTGTACCGATGAATTCCCGGTAACCCTTGCAAAGGTCTTCAGTTCCTCCAGGGCGACATTCAGGAAATTAGCCACTCTTTGAGCTGCGGCATCCACTTTTAAGCGTCCGCGCAATTCCGGGTCCTGGGTTGCCACACCCGCCGGGCAATTCCCGCTGCCACAGATGCGATACTGCTGGCAGGCCGCCGCCATCAGCCCTGCGCTGGCAATGGCCACCGCATCCGCCCCCATAGCCAAAGCCTTGGCAAAGTCCGCCGACACTCTAAGCCCTCCTGTAATCACCAAAGAGATATCGGAACCCACAAGATCCAAATACTTTCTTGCCCGGCTCAAAGCATAAATAGTCGGGACCGTAGTCGCCTCCCTAAGCATCAAAGGGCTGGAACCGGTAGCTCCGCCCCTGCCGTCGATCGTTATAAAATCAGGGCCGGCAAAAACACAGTACTCCAAATCCCTTTCAATATTTCCCGCGGCAATTTTAATACCGATGGGCCTCCCTTGCGACCGCCTGCGCAGCATATCCACCATATCGCGCAAATCCTCCCGGGAATTCAGTTCCGGGAATTTGCTGGGGCTTTGAATGCTTTCCCCTTCCTTTCTCCCCCGGATGGCTGCGATTTCCGCCGTCACCTTTTCACCGGGAAGATGGCCGCCCATGCCGGGCTTCGTTCCTTGTCCGATCTTAATCTCAATTGCATCGGCCTCCCGGAGATTCTCATCCGTCACGCTGTATTTATTGGGGATATATTCAAATATATATTTATATGCGGCCTGCTTTTCTTCCCGTAGGATACCTCCTTCGCCGCTGCACATGGCCGTCTTTGCCATAGCCGAACCTTTGGCAAGGGCAACTTTCGCTTCCTTTGACAACGCGCCAAAAGACATATGGGAAATATAGACCGGATTCTCCAACACCATAGGCTGATCCGCGTGTTTTCCGATAACAGTAGTAGCGTCTACCGCGCATCCCTCGTCCAGCGGAGGCGGGTTGAGCTGTGAACCCAGCAAAAGGATGTCATCCCAATCCGGCATAGGCATTTGAGTCCCCATCGAACCCCCGATCGGCTTTCCTGTCACCGCCATTTTATGGATTTCTTCCATATAGCGGCAAGACTTATCTTGGCGGGCATATGCCCTGTCGTAATCCAGCCCTCCCGAATAACGTTCAGGCCCCGTTTCGCCGTCTGTTTTAGCTACCGGCTCCAAATTAGAAACCGGCAATTTACAGACGGGACAAACTTCCAATTCGGATACAGGCTTCCCTTCCTTTTCTTCATCATAAACCGCCCCGCAGATTTTACATTTGTAAATTGCCATAAAATACCTCCATTCCATGTTCGGGATATCCATCCCGTATGTTTTAAGCACATCTTGATAATAGTATTAATTACTATTATAGTTATTAGTCCCGGTATTGTCAATAAATGGTGGAACATTCGGAAATATGTTGAAAATAGATTGTCCTGAAAGCAGGCAATGAGCTATACAAACCCTTTTTCTTCTGATATAATCCTTTTATTACTTATGACGATTCGGGTGTCAAAAGCCTTATCCGAAGGCTTGGACATCTTCCCGCTAAAGAAAGGAATATGATTTATGAAGAAAAAAGTCGTAGTATCTCTCGGACATCAGGCTTTGGGTTATACAACATTAGAACAGCGGGATGCGGTACAGGTAACCGCCAAAGCTCTTGCAGACCTGGTGGAAGCCGGTTATCAGCTTACCATTACGCACAGCAACGGCCCGCAGGTAAGCATGATCCATAAAGCCATGACCGAACTGCGCCGGGTCTATATCGACTACACCCCGGCTCCCATGTGCGTCTGCTCCGCCATGAGCCAGGGATATGTAGGATACGACATCCAAAACTCCCTGCGGGCGGAGCTTCTTAGCCGCGGCATCTCTAAAACAGTCAGCACGGTTTTAACGCAGGTCACCGTGGACCCTTATGATGAGGCCTTCTATGAACCGACAAAGATCATCGGACGCTATATGTCAAAAGATGATGCGGAAATAGAAATCAAAAAAGGAAATTATGTCGTAGAAGAGCCAGGTAAAGGCTTCCGCCGGGTTGTTGCGGCCCCCCAGCCCATTAAAATCGTAGAAATCGAAGCCATCCGCACGCTTGCCGACGCCGGACAGACAGTAATTGCCTGTGGTGGTGGAGGCATTCCCGTTATTGAGCAGAATCATTCGTTAAAAGGCGCTTCCGCCGTGATCGAAAAGGATTCCATTGCCGGAAAACTGGCTGCCGATTTAGAGGCTGACCAATTGATCATACTTACCAGCGTCCCTTGTGTATACAAAAACTTTGGCGAAGAACTTCAGGAAGAACTCCGCTTTCTGACAACTACAGAAGCTATGGAGCATAAAAAGAACGGGCAATTCGGAGAAGGCAATATGCTGCCCAAAATAGAGGCGGCCATCTCTTATTTAAACGCATGTCCGCAGGGCAGTGTATTGATCACCTCTCTTGCGCATGTCAAAGACGCCTTAAAGGGCAGGGCCGGGACCGTTATCAGCCCTTAAGCCCTATGGGAACGGCATATTCCCCATATATATAGGCCGGGGCTGCATACGGCTACAGACATCTCCCTTTTTAGTCCGCCGTCCGCCCCGCCCAAAGTGCTACTGCCAATGCTCCCAGGATAATCCCAAAATCCGACAGATTAAAGACAATACAAGACAGCCGCTTCCATCTTACCCGAAAACTAAAATAATCCACCACATATTTTCTTCTCAGCCTGTCATAGGTGTTGCTGAATGCTCCTCCAAGCAGCATGGAAAGTCCTGCTTTCAGCAACTTATTCCCCTGCATCCCCAATGACAAGGAAAAAACCGCCGCTACAACTATTGTCAGCAGAACCGATACGGCCGCCACTACTGCCTGCCATTTCTGCCCGGCATTCAGGAACGCCCCTTTATTATGGTGTTTTCTCAGGAGAATGAAGCCTTTCAGCTTTTTTCTCTCTTCCCCTTCCTCTAACGTCCTTTCCATATAATTCTTTACAAAATAATCACCAACAAACATCATTGCTGCGATTCCCGGATAAATAATCCGGCCCCCGTACCCTTCCGGAACCACCATATCAACCTCCATAACCCGTATTTACAGGGAGAATACCCGTATTTTGGCCATTCCCCCGTATGGATATAACTTCTATAGAACTCCTTCACAAGGCTGTTTTTGCTATGGGTCAGCTCCCGTTTGCCGTCCCTGCTATAATATCGAATGCCCTTGATACATTCAGCCTCCCAAACCCCGATTGTGTCAAATTAATGTCACGAACTTTTTTCACATTTTTTGAGGCAAACTCCCCGGAAGCCGCATAACTTCATTGGGGGCATGGTAAATTAATGTCAAGTCCGTGAAAAAATCGAGGCAAATTAGTGCTAAGTTAATTTAACATTTCTTTAAATTCTTTGCTTCAAATTCTGAAATGGCTGTTCCTGCTCCAATTGGCCAAATCTTCCCAGAATATCCTGCTACTCTGCTTTTAGCCCTTCCAGCTTCTGTTCATTACTATTATACACCTTAAAGTTCTTTTCATGTGAAAAAATATAAAAGGGAATTAAAAGTAATAAACCTTTTGAAAAAATATCTTCCAGAGAATATTCCTGTACTTTCATGATTGGCGCATCATACTCAAACAGCCGGATTGTCATCCGTCCATCCGGCAAACTGCCTTCACATTCCAAATGGTATTTTTTCATTCCCTGTATAGTCTTCCCCAAATACAATCCTCCGCATTTCTTATTTTTATCTTATCATTTTTATCCTGCATGCACAACTGCATTCATCCTTCCCTGAAATCCCACTCAATCTCTACTCTCTTATCCTTATAAACATATATCTTTTTAATAAAAGCATCAACTAATTCCTGCGTCAGTTTTTCCATATGGGAATACCGAATTACCAGTTTCATATCTGCTTCCAGCATTTTGTTTTCCTCTTCCAGCTTTATAAGTTCCTCTTTCCCACTGCATAGGCGGCTGTCCAGCAGATCTATCCGTCCATCCAGACTGTCTGCTTCCTTTCGGTATTCCTCGGCTGAAACGTCCCCAGCCGCATAACTTTTATAAAGCGTCTCTTTAGAATCCTGCGCATGTTTTTTTTCCTGACGCATGGCTTTCAGCTCTTTCCTGATCCCTGCAATCCCGGATTCCTGAAAGGCTTCCAGGCTCTTCTTCCTGCCTGCCGCTTCCCCACGCACCATTAGTTCTTTATTTATTCTTGTAAGCACCAGTTCCTCCAGTATATCCGCACTGAAATAAGTACAGCATTCCGGTATCCTGAGCAGGGAGCGCTTATAACATTCAAAATGTCTGTATCTATTTTTTCCATGCAATGGTTTGTAGACCATAGCATAGCCGCATCCGCCGCAGTAAAGCTTTCCGGTCAGGGGATGCTTTCTCCTGCCCTGCCCGGCATCCTGTTTCCTCTTTCTTGCCATATCCGGTTTGAACCTCGCGACCTTCGCAAATACTTCTGGCGCGACAAGCGCCTCGTGGTGATTCGGTATCACTTTCCATTCCTCTTCTGGGACGGAAATTCCATTCTTACTCCCTACCGACTTCCGTTTTGATTTCCCATATGCCATCTCCCCAAGATAAAAGCGGTTATTCAGAATATTTCTGACCGACCGGCCGCTCCACGCATGGATTCTCCCATCTTCCGCCTTTGTACCCGGCTGCCGCATCTGCGTAACCGTTGGTATTCCCTCCCTCTGGAGTTCTTTGGCAATCTCCGTACTGCCTTTCCCCTGCTCCGCAAGGGAAAAGATATGGCGTACCACTTCCGCTTCCTTTTCCTCCACAATGACCGTGTTCCTCTCTTCCGGGCTTTTCCTGTAGCCAAATGGGACCTGCCCGAAAATATATTCCCCATTTGCACATTTGTTTTCAAAGGAAGACTTCACCTTGACGGAAACATCTTTGCTGTACAGGTCATACAGGAGTGTCCGGAACGCAGTGTCGATCCCTATGGTAGTCCCTCCATGCTTCCTGCTGTCATAATGGTCGCACAACGCAATAAATCTTACCCCCATGAAAGGGAATATCTGATCCAGGTAGGTTCCCATCTCAATGTAATCCCTTGAAAACCGGGACATATCCTTCACGATGATACACTGCACCCTGTTTTTCTTTACTTCTGCAAGGAGCGCATTCATGCCCGGCCTGTCCATGCCTGTCCCCGACCAGCCATCATCACAGAACTCCTTTACCTCATATTCCTTAAGCTCCGCATCCTGCCTGATAAAGCTACGGATCAATATCCTCTGGCTGGATATGCTGTTGCTCTCCCCAGCCCCCATGTCCCGCTTATCTTCCAGGGAAAGCCTTAAATATACTGCCACAACCTTCATCCTGACCCCTCTTCCAGCATTTCATTCGCATACCGCAGTTCCACTTCGACGCGCTTTCCCGGGTACACATGGATCTTCCCTATTAAAGAATCAACCATCTCCAATGTCAGTTCCCCTGCGTCCTTCAGCTTCAACATGGAACGTGCGGCCTTTAAGTACCTCTCCCGTACCTTCTTCATGCTTTTCTGCTTTTCTTCCAATTCCTTTTCTTGTTTTTCAAGTTCCTGCAGACGCGCTTCCTGCTCCATTTTGAAGCTGACATATTCCTTCTGGGGCATTTTCCCTTCCCGATAGGCCATGTAGGCTTCCGTGTTTTCCTCCTCCAGCCGCACTTCCCTGCGCCGCAGATCTTCCCTTTTCTTTTCAGAACGCGTTATAGCACCGTTTATCTGCTCTTTTCCGGCTTCCATAAAACGCTTTGGCCTATCCAGATATACGGCAAATTCCGTCCGCAACAGCGGCATCAGGATATCCGTCAGCCCCTGTTTTGAAATATGGTTGGGCTTCGGGCAGCCTGCAGTTTTTGTCTGCCCGCTATTTAAGCAGAAATAACCTTCCAGCCTCCCCTTATGCCCGTCCGCATAGGTCTTTGCATGGCTGTATCTGGTCATTTTCCTCCCACAGACGCCGCAGTACAACACATGGTCAAAGATATTTTCCCCGATAGGATTTCCTTCTGTCGGATGTTTACGTAATGCCGAAGCCTCTTTCATCTTTTTTCTTATCTCCTGCGCCTGCTGGTACAGTTCCGTACTTACAAGCGCCTCATGGGCGTTTTCCCTGACCACCCATTCCTCTTCCGTTTTATGGACGCGGCTGCTTTCATCACGGGCAGTAATGGAAGTCTTCCCCTGCGCCAGCATGCCGGCGTAAGTCTTGCTCCCTATGACCCTCTTCACTGCACTTTTATCCCAACCCTTATATTCTACGTCCGGCGGGCAGGACACTTCCCCTGTCTCCTTATATACCGCCGGCGGGTTGATCCTGCAGCGGTTCAAGTCATCCGTGACAGCCGCATAGCTTTCCTCGTTTATAAATGACTGGTAAATATGCTTCACGATCCCCACCGTACTTTCATCAGGGACAAGCCGCCTGACCTTCCCTTCCCAGACCGCCTTATAACCGTATGGCGGCGGTCCGCCTACATATGAGCCTGCCTCCCTGCGCTGTTTCAATCCGGTCTTTGCTTTTTTTGAGGAATCCTTTGCATACATGTCGTTGACAAGGTTCTTAATCTCTGATGCCATCTGTTTTGCATCGTTCCCTTTATCGCCTGTGTCGATACCATCCGAAACTGCAATGAACCGCACCCCAAGGAATGGAAAAATCTTCTCTATATAATTGCCCGTTTCCAGATAGTTCCTGCCAAACCGGGACAAGTCCTTGACTACCACACAATCGATATCTCCCAGCCGGATATCCTGCATCAGTCGTTTAAAACCTTTCCGGTCAAAATTGCTCCCGGTTTTCCCGAGATCCCTGTAACATTCGATGATATCAATCATTTCCTGCCCGCCCTTATTCAGCTTCTCTATATGCTTCCTTGCAATCTCTTCCTGCACGTCAATGGATTCACTTTTGCGCTCGTCAATATCCGCAGAAAGCCTTACATAAATCCCTGCCTTATACCATTTTTTTCCACCGGATTGTGTACTTTTCTTTCCCACAGGCACTGCAGCATTGGAAAAGCCCCGTTTTGAAACCCTTCCCATCTTCATGCACCCCTTTCCGCATCACTCACTGTCTGCCGTCCGTCCGCCAGGTCTATATCCGCACCCAGCATGACGCGATACTGATCCATAAAATAGTATTCGATCTTAATGCGCCTGCCCTCGTACACATAGACACGCTTTACAAGACTCCCCAGCGTGTGGCGGTCAAGCTCCCTAAGCTCCACGCAGTCCTGGAACGCTTTCAGCCGCCCGGCGGAAAGGACACCTTTCTTAAACATTTCCTTAATCAACATTTCCTGCTTTTTCTGGGCTTCCTCAAACTGCGCCGCTTTTCCCTTGAAACTGCCATGCAGGCGCTCAAACTCCTCTTTCGTGACCACTCCTTCCCGTAAATCTTCATAGAGGCAAGAGCATAATCTGTAATATCTGTCCTGCTCCTCCTTCAGGCGGCAGATTTCCCTGTCATATGCTGAAATCGCTTCAAACCCTTCCTCTTTCTCCTTTGCCCTGTCAAAAAGGGCTTTTTCCTCAAGGAATGTGTTTGCGTATTTCTTAACAGTCTTTTCAACGAGCCCCTTCAGCACTTTTTCCTCTATGCTATGCCTGCTGCACCCTTCCCCGCGGTTCTTCGTGGAACAAATGTAATAGACCTTTTCCTTCCCTTTATAACGGTTCACCCTGCGCACCATCTGTTCCCCACAGTCTCCACAAAATAAAAGCCCCGCAAACAGCCCGGCTTTCTCCATGCCCGGTCCCAGCCTGCTGTCTGATCTAAGGAGGTTCTGCACGATCTGGAAGTCGTCCTGTGAGACAAGCGGCTCATGGGTGTTTTCCACGCGCACCCATTCCTCCTTCGGCTTTTCCATGCTCTTTTTTATCTTATAATTTACCTTCTGCGTTTTCCCCTGCAAAAGATGGCCAAGGTAAGTTTCATCCGTCAGGATCCGCTTCACGGACGCACTGCCCCATAATGACCTCCCTGTACCGGAAAAACCGCTGTTATATTTAAGCCCCTGGGATTTCTTGTATTCTTTAGGCGAAAGGATGCCCAGCCCGTTTAACCGATCCGCTATGGCCGACACCGCCATACCTGCGATTTTCCATGCAAATATCTTCCTGACGATTCCCGCGGCATATTCATCCACCACAAGGCGGTTCCTGTTTTCTACATCCTTCCTGTACCCGTATACCGCAAAAGGGGAAATGTAGTCACCATTCTTCCGCTTCACTTCCAGACCGCTCCTTACCTTTGTGGAAATATCCCGGCAGTAGGAATCGTTGATGAAATTCTTGACCGGAAGCACAATAGAGCTTTCCCCTGTATCTGCCTGAAGGCTGTCATAATGGTCAGTCAGTGCAACGAAGCGCACGCCAAGAGCCGGGAAGGTCTTCTGAATATACCGCCCGGCTTCAATATAGTCGCGCCCAAAACGGGACAGATCCTTTACGATCACGCAGTTTACCCTTCCCTCCTTGATATCGCACATCATCCTCTTAAATTCCGGTCTGTCAAAATTGCTGCCTGAGAATCCGTCATCGGTATAGATATCATATAACTCGACATCCGACTGCTCACGGATATAGGCTTTAATCAGCTCCCGCTGGTTCGCGATGCTCTCGCTCTCTGCCTTTACAGATGCAGGCCTTCCCCCATCCCCATCATGGATGTCATCCCTCGAAAGGCGCAGGTACATGGCTGCATAGAATACTCTTTCTTTCATATATGTATCACTCCTGATTTTTGCAAACAACGGAATCCGCACCTCGTGCGTATTCCTCATGTTAATTGTACCGCCGCCGGAGGCCGCCAAGTCAGGTGCAACACTGATTTAGTCCTGACTATATGTTATCATGTTTTTCCGTTTTTTACAGATCGGTTATGCATAAATTTCTGCAAGCCTGCGTATGTACTCTTCCATCTTTTCATCTATGGTAAAACCTTCCTTCTGATAGCATACTTTTACCACATAATCGTCAATCCTGTTGACATACGGGTTTTTCGTCTGCCTTGCAAAAGATGCCAGCTTTTTTTCCACCGGCGCTTTTGTATCTATCTCAATATCCCTTAAGTCAGTCAATGAATCAATGTCCACTGTCCGCACATCCACCGCTGCCAGTTCCCTTAATTTCTCTGGCGTAAACCCTGCAAGCGCCCCTGCTGCAAGTCCCATGGCACAACCATCTCCTTCCTTACCTCTATCCTATTCTTTTATCTGATTGTCCTATGCCTGCACCGCCCTCGTTGCATAGGGAAATGCAGGGCTTACGCCTTTGTGTCTTAAATTTTCCTAAGCAGAATTTACTCCCGCCTGCCTTACGACACCGTGTCGCAAAGTTTATGCATATGATTATCCTTCCTCCATAATCTGTATATCAATCTCCCTCCTTCTGAAAAATAACCCCACATACCACAACAGAAAAGCACATCTTACGCTTCCCTGCCATCCGATATTTATCTTTATTGTAACTTACCTTACTTCTTTCATTGTATCATAACTGAGTTTTAAACATTCAACACAAAAATCTCATTTTCTGACGCCTAATTCATCCTGATATATCTATACATAGATCCTACACAATACCGGCATTTATCCAAACACATATCTGATCATATACGTCCTTCTTCCAACATACTTTTATATCGCGCCATTTTTTCAACAAACGCCCGGGCAAATTCCGGATTGGATGGATAATACAAATGCGGAAAACCCATCCAATAATTTTCTCCCGCTATAATACATGGGTAACTCCTGCCTGTTACTGGCTTTACAGCCATTGCCCCATTTCCGTTGTCCGTGCTGTCAAAATAATGGAATTCATGTCCTTTGATTCTTTTCCCTTTTGGCAGAAAAAAGCCCCCTTCTTCCTGTATTTCAATATAACCAAAGCGTACCAGCCTGTCCGTGTAAAAACACTTTCCCGGTATTGTTCCCACCATAGCATAACTTGTTCCGTCCTGACCGGTCAGGAAAGTATGCAGATACATAAAACCACCGCATTCCGCCACTATGGGCATTCCGCTTTTCACTGCCTGCCGGATCGATCTGCGCATACCGTGATTGGAACTCAGTTTTTCCGCATGCAGTTCCGGATAACCGCCTCCAAGTAAAATTCCATGACAGCCGGATGGCAATTCCTGATCCCAAATGGGGGAAAAATATTTTATTTCTGCACCGATTTTTTCAAGCAGCAAAAGATTCTCCCCGTAATAGAAGCAAAAAGCCTCATCTTTTGCCACTGCAATTACCGGTCTGCCTATCGGGCGGGCTTTTTCTTCCGCAAAAGTTTTACCTTCCCTGCCTTCTTCTTCAACCTCCAATTCCTCCGCTCTTTCCGCTATTTCCATAATTGCAGAAACAGAGATAGTATTTTCCAGCTTTTCAGCCATTTTTTGCAGTTTTTTCTTTATCCCATCAAGTTCATACGGCATGACAAGCCCCAGATACCGGCTCTCAATACATAAATCCTCTACGTCCGGGAAAAAACCTAAAACGGAAATCTGTAATTCCTCTTCTATCATTGGCTTTACGGTCTTATAACATCCTTCCGATATCCGGTTCAACAGCACCCCTTTGATCATCTGCTCCTTATCATAAAACAGAAAACCGGCAAGCAAAGGAATGATAGAGCGTCCTCCCATACCCTTTACGTCTATTACAAGTATAATCGGCGTTTTCGTCACTTTTGCCAGATGATAGGAAGAGCCCTCTTCCCGGCTTCCTCCCAATCCATCAAACAACCCCATAACGCCTTCTATGACAGCAATATTTTCTTCTTTTGCATTGCCTGTCAAAATCCTTCTGGTTTCATCCTCTCCTGTAAAAAACGTATCCAGATTTCCAGAGGGAATACCTATAGCTTTTTCATGGAACATTGGGTCAATGTAATCAGGTCCGCATTTATAAGAAAGCGCTTTTTCTCCCCTGTCCTGTAACACCTTAAGCAGCGCGCATGTAATCGTCGTTTTTCCGCTTCCGCTTTTCGGCGCGGCAATCATCACCCTTCTTAACCGCACAACACACCTCCGTCAAAATCAAAAGAACATATCCAGATGGGATTTTCCGCCCGCATTAAATGATAATTTCCTGCCTCTCTTACCCTATTTACCTGTAACTGCACCATTTCTTCTCCCTTTACTGACAATAGGGACAGTGCTTCCCTGATCTCGCACACCGTTTCCAGACTGACCGCACTTATCACGATATGCATCCATGGATTGAGCCGATATAAAGTTTGCAGTATTTCTTTCATTCTGCCTCCGCTTCCTCCTATAAACGTATGCGTTGCCGCCGGAAGTCCTATAAGGCCTTCCGGCACTTCTCCTTCGATTACCGTTATATTCTGTAGGTTATGTTTCTTTTTATTTTTTTCGATCAGGGAAACCGCTTCCCTGTCCCGCTCCAAAGCATATATCTGTATTTCATCAGAAATTCCTGCAATCTCCACCGCAACAGAACCGGTGCCGCTGCCAATATCATAAACCACTGCATTTTCCGACAACCGCAGTTTGCAGATTGCTACATCCCTAACCTCCTCTTTTGTCATGGGAGTCTTATCTCTGATAAATTCTTCATCCATAAGACCGTGTGTCAACCTTCTCTTTTGAGCATGTGGATTTCTCACAAAGCAGGTATACAGCCCTTCTTCCCATAATCTACTGCATTCATACGGTGTATGCGTCTCTATCCGCTGAGATTCATAAGACATCTGATATCCTATTACAACTTCACACTCCGCCAGACCTGCCTTCAAAAGCAATTCGCCCAGTCGGTTCACATCTTTTACCCCGGAAGTAAGCAAAAAAGTTTTTGAACTATATTGAATCTTCCGTGCCAAATTATAAACCTCCCTGCCATGCAAACTGTAAATGGGTACATCCTGATAACTTTCCCCAATACAGGCAGACAGATAAGACACGGAAGAAATCCCCGGCATAATATGCAGGGAAGCCTTAAGCCTTCCGGCCCTGATTTCCCCATTCAGGGATTCATACAGCCGCCTGCATCCGCTGTAAAAACCACTGTCACCGGACAGAAGAATCACCACATTCTTACTTTCTGGAAAATCCGTTTTCTCCTGCATTTCCTTCAGATATGGAATAATCTGTTCAGCCTGATAATAGGTGTGTTTTTCAACCTCCGGCAGATGATATGCCAACACCCTATCCGCACCTAATAAAATATCGGCTTCCTTTATCGCCTCACGGACTTCTCCGGTCATCCCACTTTCGCTGCCCATTCCTATGCCAGCAAGAGTGACTCGCATCCGTCCCCTAAAAGGGATGCTCTGCCCACAAATCTTTTCAAGTTCCCTGACAGTTTCCCGAAAAGAATATCCTTCCTCTTTCCGGCATCCTATTACAAAGACCTGTATTCCCATTCTCTTGGCTGCTTCCAGTTTTTCCCCATATCCGCCGGACCCGCCGCTTTCTTTTGTTACCAGATACGAAATTTTATATTGATGAATGATGGCTTCATTCATTGCCGCGGAAAACGGACCCTGCATGGCAATGATCTGTTTTCCGCATATTTCCTGCTCAATGCACAAAGAAAGGCTTTCTATGCTGGGAAGCACCCTGACGTAGAGCCTGCTTTTTATTTCCGGAAAGGCACAAAAATCTGATAATTCTTTGCTTCCGGTGGTAAGCAGAATGTTGCCTTTTGTATTTTTCAATGCCATAGCACAATCCATTCCTGTTCCGAAAAAGGTAACCTGCCCTGCGTTTTCAAGAATATTACCTTTCGGCTTTTTTGACCCCTCTCTTTTCAGGCGCAGATAAGATACAGACTTTCCCATACCTCTAAGTTCGTTTACAGCTCCTTTGATATTCCGGGTAACAACCTGGGCATAAGGATGTGTCGCATCAACCGTCACATCATAGCTTTCTTTAACAAGAAATTCTTTGATTTCTTCCTGCGTCATCCGGCCTTGCCGCACTGCTACAAAAGGATTCTGCTGCAAAAGGGTCTTCCCATATTCTGTTGCTACACAGAGCGTATGGCTTATCCCTGCTTCCGCAAGGCATTCCGACAACTTTCTTCCCTCAGTTGTTCCCGCAAAAATCAGTATTTTTTTCAATCTAATCCTCCATATCAGAGCAGTTTACTGCGATGACACGCGTCGGAAATTTCAAATTTCCGACTGCGATCAAGGCGCATCCCCGGCTCTGACTCAAATTGCCGATTGATAAAATCAGCTATCAAGCTGATTTTTCAATCTAACCGCCATGATTCCGCTTCGCGGAATCTCAAAATCCCAAGACAAGCAAGCTTGTCTGGG
>CAOKPU010000058.1 GCA_948470755.1 uncultured Lachnospiraceae bacterium
TACGGCATTCTCCGCACAGATTTGAGATTCCGCGAAGCGGAATCATGGGGGTTAGTGTGAGAAGAAGTTCTAAAGCTCAACAGCAGTGGCTGTTTCGCCAAGAACTTCTAGGGTTCGCATGGCGAACCGCCCTTCACGCGGGTTTTGGTGCGGGGCAGGCATAGGCTCGCGGCGGTGCCGCATCGCTGGGATGTTTAGGTGGGAAGTTGTATTGTGGAGATTTGAAAGGTTGGGGGTGGATGTATGGAAGTACGGGAGATTGCGGAAGGGTTTGGGAGTATTATGGTGTTGGTCCCGCATGAGGATGATGAGATTTTGATGTGTGCCGGGATCATGGAGAATGCGGTGAGGCATGGGGTGGAATTGACGGTGGTGATGGCTACCAATGGGGATTATGGCAGCAGGGATGGTTCCGTGGGCAGGGATAGGTTAAGAGAGACCTTGGCAGGGCTGAAGGTGCTTGGAGTCAGGGCGGAACAGGTGGTTTTTCTTGGTTATGCGGATACGGGGATGCCGGAAGAGGATAGTTTTCTGTTTGGGCTGTATCATGAGAAAGACGGGGATAAGGTTCATGCTTCCCATTGCGGGGAGTTTACTTATGGACTGCCGGAGAAAGAGGAATTTCATAAGGAATGTTATGGGGAACATGGACGGTATACGCGGAATGGTTTTTGGGGGGATTTGAAGGAAGCGATTATGAGGTATCGGCCGGCGCATATTTTCACGACGGCGGCGGAGGATACCCATGGGGATCATAGCGGGTTGTTCTTTTTTGTGAGGGATGTGCTGGAAGAATGTAAAGGGGAAGGATACCGGCCGAAGCTTTACAGCGGTATTGTCCATTCCCGGGCGGGGGATGAAAACTGGCCAAGGAGGGAGGAAGGAGGATCTGTTTTTGATCCGCCGGAATTAGCGGTGGAAAATAAAGGATCTGAGAAAAAGAGAGCGGTATTGGGCAGTTTGTGCTGGGAGGACAGGATTGTCTTTCCGGTGCCGGATTCTATGCGGACGAGACGGTCGGAAGGAAATAAGAAGGCGGAAGCGTTGGCAAAGCATATAACCGCTTTAAAGCCGGACGCGGAGGACTTCCTTTATGCATTTGTGAAAGAAGAAGAAATATTCTGGGAAGTAGATTGATAAAATCAGCTTGATAGCTGATTTTATCAATCGGCTATTTGTGCCGGAGCATCACAAATAGCCCCGATGGCAGACGCAAATCTGATATTTGCGTCGCCCCGTCGCGTAAATGCTCCGGAATGGAGATTAGCGTGAGAAGAACTTCTAATCACTCGCAGCAGAGGCTGCTTCGCGAAGAAGTTCTAAGTCAGCCAAGCTGACTTTTCTCACACGGGAGAATGCCTGGAATGCGGCATTTTTCCGGACAAGCAATATTTTTGCAAAAAGGCTGTGAGGAAATGAGGGAAAATGATGAAAGAAAAATTGGCAATTTATCCGGTGGAGGCATGGGATATTACAGAAGAAGGATTCCGGATGGAGCATGTTTACCGGAATGAAACAACCTTTGCCTTATCCAACGGCTATATCGGGACAAGGGGGACTTTTGAAGAGGGGTATCGGTTTTCCGAAGAGGAAGGATTGGAAGGGAACTTTATCAACGGGTTTTATGAGAGCGAGGAAATCCGGTATGGGGAATGGAATTATGGATTTCCAACGAAAAGCCAGACCCTTTTGAATCTGCCAAATATGAAGACGGTCAGGCTTTTTCTGGGGGATGAAGAATTTGACATGCGAAAAGGCAGGTTGATAACGAGCCGCAGGACGCTTCATATGAAAGAAGGAATGTTGGAAAGGGAAGTGGAGTGGGAAAGTCCCTTGGGGAAGCGGGTGCGCATCCATACCAGACGTCTGGTTTCCTTTGCGTACAAAAACCTGATGGCTATGGAATATGAAGTGACGCCGTTGGACTTTACGGGGAAGATACGTCTGGCGTCTGTTTTGGATGGGGAGGTGGAAAACCATACAAGGAAAACGAATCCTTTGGTGGATTACGGCCCGTTCGGGGAACATCTTTTGCCGGAAAGGATAGAAGCAGGCGGGGAACGGTTTTATTATGAAGGCAGGACAAAAAACAGCGGGCTTGCTATGGCGTGCGGCGCCGGCCATTTCCTGAATACGGGGAAATACTGTGCGGTAGCCGGGAATAAGGAGAAAACAGCGTGGCTGGAGTATACGGTAGATGGAAAAGAAGGAGAAAAGCTGACTCTTTGTAAATGGATGGCATATACCAGCATCCTGGATATGGAAAAGGGCTGCAGGGAAAAGATGAAACCGTTGATTTTGGAAGTATTGCAGAAAGCGGAAAAAGAAGGCTTTGAAGGACTTCTAAAAAAACAGAAAGCCTATATGGAAGCATTCTGGGAAAAGGCGGATGTGGAAATCTTTGGAGATAAAAGTTTGCAGCAGGGGATCCGGTTTAATCTGTTTCATGTCATGCAGGCGCTGGGGAGGGACGGCAGGACGGGAATGGGAGCTAAGGGATTGTCCGGCGAGGGTTATGAAGGCCATTATTTCTGGGATACGGAAATGTATATCCTGCCTGTGTTTGCTTATACAAAGCCGGAGCTTGCGAAAGCCCTGCTGGATTTCCGTTATGATACTTTAGGAGAGGCGAGAAAGAGGGCAAGGGCGCTGGGACATGAAAAAGGGGCATTGTATCCTTGGCGTACCATTAATGGGGAGGAAGCATCTACATATTTTCCGCTGGGAACGGCGCAGTACCATATTAATGCGGATATTGCCTATGCTTTTAAACTTTATGTGGACGTATCGGGCGACTATGAATATCTGGAGAAAAGGGCGGCGGAAGTATTGGTGGAGACAGCCAGGGTATGGGCGGATGTAGGTTGTTTTGTCCCCTCCAAAGGAGGGCGTTATTGTATTTGTGCAGTAACCGGGCCGGACGAGTACAATGCCATTGTGGATAATAATTTTTACACAAATCTGATGGCAAGGGAAAATATCAGGGATGCGCTTTGGGCTTTGGAAGAAATTGGGGAGAGGGACCGTCCCGCGCTGGAGGATCTGACTGCCCGTCTGGGAATTACCGGGGAAGAAAGGGAATATTGGGAAAAAATCGTTGGGAATATGTATTTTCCATATGATGAGGAGCGGAAGATATACCCGTTGGACGATGGGTTCATGATGCGGAAGCCTTGGGATGGAAATAAGGTTCCGGAGGAGAAAAGGCATTTGCTTTATGAAAATTACCATCCTCTTTTTATCTACAGGCAGCGGATGTCTAAACAGGCAGATGCTATTTTAGGGCTGTTGCTGCATTGCGATAGGTTTTCTAAGGAAGATTTGCGGCGGAATTACGACTTTTATCAGGAAGTAACCCTTCACCATTCGTCTCTTTCCACTTGCATTTTCGGTATGCTGGCCTGCAGGATCGGATATAGGGAAGAAGCTTATCGATATTTTGCACAGTCGGCAAGAATGGATTTGGATGATTATCACGATAACTTTTATGCGGGCATCCATGCGGCAAATATGGCCGGAACCTGGCAGGCGATCGTAATTGGTTTTGGCGGGGTAAGGATATATAATCATATGCTTTTGATTGACCCGTTTTTGCCAAAAGCATGGGAGGGCTATTCGTTCCGGATTACTTACAGAGGGAGCAGACTGCAGATTGTTGTCCGAAAGAATGGAGTGGAAGTGGAACTGGAAAATGATGTTCCGGTATGCTTTATGATAAAGGACAGGAGAGAAGAATTGAAAAGAAAAGGAGAAAAGTGGATTGAAAAGGTATCGGGGAATCTTTTTTGATTGGGATGGAACGGCGGTGATCTCGCGCAGGGCGGCAGCGGATGAAGCGGCGGCGGCCATGAAAGGGCTGTTGGCGGGAGGAGTAAAGCTGGCTATTGTGAGCGGGACTACCTATGAAAATATCGCGGGCGGCAGGCTGGCGGAATATTTTACCAAAGAAGAGCTGGGGAATCTGTATCTCGGGCTGGGAAGAGGAGCGTATAATTACCGTTTTGAGGACGGAAAGCCGGCAGTGTTTGCCGACAGGCTTCCTGATAAGGAAGGGATGCTGCGTATTCATGATGCGGCTTATGGGATACATAGGGAACTTCTGTCGGCTTATGGACTGAAAACGGATGTTATATTCTGCCGGCCGAATTATTGTAAGATCGATATGATGGCAGGATCGGACAGGGGGGGACGGCTTTTTATGCAGGAGAGCGAGATAGAATCGTTGAAAGCGATTTTAAATGCCCATGGCATAAAAGGAGGGCTGGGAGAATTGCTTGCCATTGCCCGTAATGTGGGAAAAAAACACGGCATAGCGATAAAAGCAACCTGCGATGCGAAATATCTGGAAGCAGGAATCAGCGACAAAAGCGATAATGCAGACGTTATATTAGAGGAAATGGAGCGGCAGTTCCATATAAAAGGAGAGGAATGCTGCTTTTGGGGGGATGAATTCGTAGGGCTGGAAGCGGGGATTTATGGGAGCGACAGTTTTATGATTACGGAGAAAACGAAAAAAGGAGACTTCTATGATGTATCTGAAGTAAAGGGGGAACGGCCGGAAGAGGTAGTGCAGGTCGGAGGCGGCGTCAGCCATTTCTTATCCTTTTTGAAAGAACAGCAGGTTGTCTGTATTTAGCCTGCAATGAGCCGGAAGCGGGAGCATAGCGCAAAGTATATCGAAAAAAGTGCGAATGATACCGCTTCTATATTTCTTTTGCGTTTTGTGATACAATATTCAAATAATGTAGGGGAAAGAAAGGCAGGCGGAAGGGATGTTAGGCGGTTCAGTTTATATTGCATTCATTAGGTATACCATAAGCCTTATCGGGGTCAATGTATTTTATGCGCTGATGAGTGAAGCACGGTATGAAAGAAAGAAGACCGTGATTTATAGTGCCTGTTTTTATGGGGTTATGGTTGTGCTGGCATGTATCTGGTACGTAGCAGATTGGGAAAATTGTGTAAAAGCTGTGGCTTTTCTTATGTATATTGGTTTTGCGGCCTTTGTTGTTTTTATGAGCAAAGGCCCTTTTTATCTTTCTATGTACAAGCTGGCATTTACGTATTATCTTTTGGCGGTATTTCTTATCGGGGGGATTGAGTTTGCGCTCATTTTCTGCAATGGGGACGTATGGGCGGATATTGCCGCCCGCGTTGTATTGATTTTGTTGATCGCCCTTTTTATCAAAAAGTATTTGCGGGATTCCATAAAGGCATTTGGCGCATATATGGAAAAGGAACTGGACTGGTTCAGCATTACGCTGATGATTTTCAGCCTGATTTGCGGGATTGGCTTCATTTTAAATCCGGGAAGGATGGAACAAAGCCCGTACCGTTTTTATCAGATGGGAGTTACTTTTTTCCTGATAGGTACTTTGCAGCTTCTTATGTTCCGGCTTTATCTGCATATCGGTAAAGAACAGGAATATCAGAAAGAAAACCAGCTTATGTTGATGAATCACAGATTGTTGGAGCGGCAGTTGGAAGTGCTGGAAGAGGCGGCGGAATCCGGAAAAAGGAACCGTTGTAATGTAAAGCATCACAATGCCGTAATTGCAGGGTTTGCCCGTAAAGGGCAGTTGGAAGGACTGTTGGAATATTTGAAGGAGTACGAAGAATGTGAAGGAGAGACAGATGTGGATGAGGAAGAATGCATATGTGAAAATGCGGCGGTGAATCATATTTTATCGTCATATGTCAGAAAAGCAAAGAAAGAGCAGATAAAAGCCATATTGGATATAGAACTGGGCAGGGAACTGCCTATACCAGGTATTGATTTAATTACGATTATCTCCAATGCTTTTGAAAATGCCATTTATGGGTGCATGGAAGTGAAAAAACAGGACAAGGGACGGGAATGTCTGATTCATCTTACTATAAAGAAGAAAAAAAATAAACTGGCTATTTATTGCAGCAATACATGCAGGCTGGAAACAGAGTTAAGAAAAGGGGAACCCAAGCCGGAATTCACAGGAGGGGTTGGTGTGTCCAGTATTATCAAAACGGCGGAAAAATTTGATGGGGAGTACGATTTTAAAAATGATGCAGGGGTTCTTGTTTTTCGACTGATCATAAATGCCCCTTAAATAAGTTAGTGCGGCGGCTTGCCTATAAGCGGAAATAGAAAAAATTAAGCGGGGGGGGGTAGATCATGTATCTGATCGCACTCTGTGATGATGAAGCGTCGGAATTAAAAAAGACAGAAAATATGTTGAGTATCTATCGGAAAAAACATCCTAAACTGGATATCATGGTAAAGTGTTTTGAAAGTGCAGATGAACTGCTTTATATGGTAAGGGAAGAAGATTATATACCGGATATGATTCTGCTGGATATTTATATGCCGGAAAAAATGGGGATTGAGGCGGCACGGGAACTGCGCAGCTTAGGGAATGAAGGAAAGATTATCTTTCTTACCACATCGAAAAACCATGCATTGGAAGCTTTTGGCGTGGGGGCGGCGCAATATTTGGTAAAACCAGTATTGGAAGAGGAGTTGTTTCCGGCGCTGGACAAATTTTTAAAGGATATCAAGGAAGATCGGCAGAGGTATCTGCTGCTGCGGGCGGGTGGCAGGACGCGTCGTGTAGCCGTCAACGACATCGTATGCTGCGAGGCGCATGGAAAAGCACAGTGTATGCATCTTTCGGATAAATCCCAGTTATTGCTCCGCATGACGATGACGGAAATCTATGGAATGCTTTCCCGTTACCAGGAATTTGTAAGAGTGGGGATCGCCTATATTGTCAATCTGGAATATGTGGAAAGTATGAACGGGCAGGACATCTGCCTTAACACGGGAAAGAAAATTTATTTGCCACGGGGTGCGTATAAGACTTTAAAAGAACAATATTTCAGGTATTATTGTGAAGAACGGTGATGGCCCGATTAGATGACAGTACAGGAAGAGGGAAGAATGAAGGAATGGGGGAGGGAAAAATGATTTTTGAGGAAAATCCGCTTTACTATATGATAAAATGCCTGATAATTGTCGGTGGGACGCTTGGGATGATGATTTCCTGCACAAGGATCAAATGTTCATGGAAAAAAATGGCGGTGGTGCTTGGGTTGTATTTCTTGTGGATTGGGTGCTGGTCTTTGTTTATGGTAGAATGTTATGGGGTATTGACTTTGCTGCGGTTTTGTGTTCCGACAATTTCTTTGCCTGCCGTCCTGTTGTTGTACTTTCTGTCAGAATATTCCCCATGGCAGGCCGTATTTAATTATACGATGCAGATCAGCATTTCTTTGATCGTCGCTATGAGCCAGACTGTCCTTGTAACGGAGCTTGGCGGCAGGGAAAGCATGGATTTTTTGATTCGGGCAGCCAGTTTTTCCCTGTGTATTGTCATAGAATGGAAATTATTAAGGGAAAAATTTGCCCTGCTGGATTATCTTCCGGATAAAAGCTGGAGAAGCCTGACTTTGGTTCCGGTCAGCTTCATGTTGCTTATCGTCTTTATAGGCACATACCCGGTACATTTTATGGAAGCAATGCAAAATGTCGCATATTTATACGCTGTTGCGGCGATTATGGTGATTGTATATATTATTTTATTCCGCAGCTTGTTCCGCCAATATAAGCTGCAGCTTATGGAACTGACGGAAGTAAGCAATAATATGCTTAAAAGGGAACTTGCATTGATGCAGAAACAGGTGGAGGATGCAAAACGTTTCCGTCATGATTTAAGGCACCATGATAAAATGATTGCAGAATATGTCAGAAAAGAGGAGATAGGAAAGCTGTTTGAATATTTGGAGCAGCAGGAAAAGGAATATTCGGAAACGGATTTTGTGAAAATCTGTGAAAACATCACGGTAGATAATATTCTGGGAATCTATGCAAAGGAAGCCAGGGAGAAAGGGATTTACGTGAATCTCAATGTAGTGGTGCGAAAGGAAACCGGGATTCGGGATACGGATTTTATCGCTATCTTAGGCAATGCCATGGAAAATGCGGTTCATGGATGCACCCGGTCGGGAAAAGAGGAACAAAGGATTTTTGTACATATCAGACAAAAGGGAGGTAAGCTGGCGATGCGGATTTCCAATACTTGCCCTTCCGGGATCGTATTTAAAGACGGCGTGCCGGTGCGTAAAAACAGTATAGAAAAAGGGATCGGCATAGAGAGCATACAGCGCAGCGTGAGGCATTATGACGGAGAGGCGGATTTTAAGGTGGAAAATGACGAATTTGTGGCCAGGATATTATTAAATATTCCCCAAACATAATATGTCCGGCATTTGTGAACCGGGAATCTGTTATGAAGAATCCGCTTATATGCAAAAGATGCCGGAAAAAATACAATACATTCCAAATTGCTTCAAAATACATTTTTTTTTGATATACTTGGTTGCGATAGAAAAAGTACAAAAGGAGAGGAAGAAGCTATATGGAAAAAGTCATAGACAGTATTGTTATTTTTCTGGAAAATTTCAAATATACGTGGCAGAATATGGTTTTAAAGGGAAAAAGGAAGAGAAAGCCTGCAGGAAGAAGACGGCCTTTGCGTTTTGCGCATATCAAATGGCGTCTGGCAGGGATTGGCCTGATCGTGTGTACCATACCGGTTGTCAAGATTCTGGAAGGGGATGCCACGATCGCATTGTTGACAGTGCCTTTAGGCATCTATATGGCGTCGGGAAAAACAATTGGGGAGAAATATGAATAGCAGAGGTTTCTGCGATTTTAGAGCCGCATTTTTATCGCGCAGAAGCCGTTTGTGTAATATCTTTTTGTACGATGAGCCAGGCGGGGCTGCTGCCGGATGAGCCTTTGACGCCTGGATCAAATATAGCAATAAAAAATGCATGATATGGACAAAAAAGGCAGCCATGCCCGGAAATGAGGGGCAGGCTGCTTTAAATTTTGAAATAAGCGCATTGCATAGAAAAATAAAATCAATTATACTGTTAAATAGCGATGAAAAACAATAAGAAAGCTTTTGACGGGAAAAGCGACGGAGGTTGGAGGAAAAAATGGAAATCAGGCGGGCGAAAGAAAAGGATATGGACAGGATCAATGAACTTTTAAGACAAGTATGCATGGTGCATCATATAGGCCGCCCCGACTTGTTCCAGGGGAATCATAACAGGAAATATTCGGATGCCCAGCTAAGGGAGATTATAGGGGATGAGAAGCGGCCGGTTTTTGTGGCGGTGGATGGACAGGATGAGGTAATGGGTTATGCTTTTTGTATTTTCCAACAGCATATCAATGATAATATCCTGACGGATATCAAGACGTTGTACATTGATGATCTATGTGTGGACGAAAAGATAAGAGGGAAGCGCATCGGGAAGGCCCTCTATGAAAATGTTTTAGCGTTTGCCAGAAAACAAGGATGTTATAATGTGACGCTGAACGTATGGAGCTGCAATGAGACGGCAATGCGGTTTTATGAAAAATGCGGCTTAAAACCTCAAAAGATTGGGATGGAAACGATTTTATAGAAGAAAGCCGGAGCAGGAGTGGAGCGGCAATGACAAAAGAAAAAACAAAGATGATTTTGGATATATTGGATAGAGAGTATGGAGTGACGAAAGAAGGTTTCCTTCATAAAGAGGATTGGCAGCTCTTGCTGGCGATCATGTTGAGCGCACAGAGTACGGATAAACAAGTGGACGAAACGCTGCCCGGTTTATGGGGACGCTTCCCGGATATAGAAGCAGTGGCGCAGGCCGGGATTGAGGAATTGGAAGACGCTATCCGGAGCATCGGTTTGTATAAAGTCAAAGCGCGGAACATGAAAAGGTGTTGTGAAAAAATATGGAAAGAGCATAATAAAAAAGTACCAATGACGATAGAAGAATTGGTGGAGCTGCCTGGGGTTGGACGGAAAACAGCAACTTTGTTCCTGGCCGATGCCTATGGAATCCCGGGCGTGACGGTGGATACCCATGTATTCCGTATTTCAAAAAGGATTGGATGGGCGGAGGGTAAGAACCCGGCCCAAGTCGAAAAGGAACTTATGGAAGCGCTGCCAGAGGAGCATTGGAACCGTATCAATTTCCAGCTCATTTATCATGGCAGGGGCATATGCACGGCGAGAAAGGCCCGGTGTATGGACTGCGCGCTGGCGCAGTGGTGTGGGAAGAGGCTTTGATGCGGGAAGACGGGATGCCGAAAGAGGACGGGAAAGGAAGATACGAAGGAGGAAAAACGATAGTTTCATGAGCAGCGCAGAACAGGTTTTAAAGCAATATTTTGGATATGATTCCTTCCGGGAAGGGCAGGAAGAACTGATAGGGAGCATACTAAAAGGGCAGGATACACTGGGGATCATGCCTACGGGGGCGGGGAAATCCATGTGCTTTCAAGTTCCGGCCCTTATCATGGAGGGAATTACTCTTGTTATTTCCCCGTTGATCTCCCTGATGAAAGACCAGGTGGAAGGTTTGAACCAGGCGGGGGTCCATGCGGCGTATTTAAACAGTTCGTTGACGGCGGGACAGTATCAGAAGGCGCTGGGATTGGCAAAACAGGGTAGATATAAGATCATCTATGTAGCGCCGGAACGTCTGCTGACGGACGGTTTTCTCAATTTTGCCGTAGAGGCGGACGTTTCAATGTTGACGGTGGACGAGGCGCATTGTATTTCCCAGTGGGGGCAGGATTTCCGACCGAGCTATTTAAAGATTGCGGAATTTATTGAGAAGCTTCCAAAACGTCCCGTAATCAGCGCTTTTACGGCAACGGCGACAAAGGAAGTCAGGGATGATATTATTGATCTTCTCCTGCTTCGCAGTCCTACGGTTGCGACGACCGGGTTTGACCGCCCTAATTTGTATTTTGCAGTGCAGGCGCCAAAAGATAAATATGCATCCATGAAAAATTTCCTGCAGCTTCATCCGGGGCAGAGCGGGATTGTTTACTGCCTGACCAGAAAGTATGTGGAGGAGGTCTATGGACGGCTGAAAGACGAAGGGTTTTCCGTAACCAAGTACCATGCCGGGCTTGCGGATGGGGAGCGGAAAGCGAACCAGGAGGATTTTATTTATGGCAGGATGGATATTATGGTGGCTACCAATGCTTTCGGCATGGGGATTGACAAATCCGATGTGCGTTTTGTAGTGCATTATAATATGCCGAAAAATATGGAAAGCTATTACCAGGAAGCCGGGAGGGCGGGAAGAGACGGGGAAGCGGCGGAATGCATCCTTATGTATGCCGGACAGGATGTGGTTACCAATCAGTTTTTTATAGATAATAATAGGGAAAACCAGGAATTGGATGAAGCGGCAAGGAGGCTGGCGGCCGAAAGGGACAGGGAGCGGCTTAGGAAAATGACATTTTACTGCTTTACCAACGAATGCTTGCGGGATTATATTTTACGGTATTTTGGGGAATATGGGAATAGTTATTGCGGAAACTGCGCAAACTGTCTTAGCCATTTTGAGACAGTGGATGTGACGGAAACGGCAAAAGCGGTTTTGGGATGTGTACTAAGCAGCAGACAGCGGTTTGGAACGACTATGATCATGGATACATTGCATGGGGCGAGTACGGCCAAAATACGGAAATACCGGATGGAGGAGAATCCTTATTACGGGAAGCTGGCAAAGATTCCTGTCTATAAACTGCGTAAAGTAATGAATTATATGCAGATGCAAGGATATCTGCATGTGACGGACGACGGATATGCGATCGTGAAGCTGACGGAAAAATCGGAGGCGGTTTTTTCCGGGAAGGAGCAGATCGTCATGAAGATGGCAAAGGAAGAGGAGCATCCGGCGAAGGTAAAGAAGGAGAGGCGACGTAAAGGAATAGCGGCCGGCTATGCGGACTATGAGTTTACGGAGACGCAAGAAGCAATGTTTGAAAAGCTGCGGGCTTTGCGTACGGAAATTGCAAAGGAGGAAAAAGTGCCGCCTTATATTGTTTTTTCCGATAAGACGTTGATGCATATGTGTATTTCCAAACCGGCAACGAAAGATGAAATGTTAAAGGTATCCGGTGTTGGGGAGTTTAAATACGAAAAATATGGGGCCAGGTTTTTAGCTTGTGTACAAGAGTAAGGATGGAGGAGGTATCTGTATGATAGGTATCAGTCTGTTTGATGTGATCGGGCCGAATATGGTCGGCCCGTCCAGTTCGCATACGGCGGGGGCGGTGTCTATGGCTTTGCTGGCAAGAAAAATATTCTATAAAGAAAAAAAAACAAGGGAGCGCCTTATCCGAAGGGCGGATTTTACTTTATATGGTTCTTTTGCGAAGACGTACCGCGGGCATGGGACGGACAGGGCGCTTTTGGGCGGAATGCTTGGCTTTGAAACGGATGATTTGAGGATCCGGGATGCGTTTTCCTATGCGGAGGCAAATGGGCTGGAGTATTCTTTCTCTGTATCGGAAGATAAGGACATGCATCCCAATACGGCGGACATGGATTTGACGGGAATGGACGGAAGAAAGCTGTTTGTCAGAGGGGTTTCCCTTGGCGGTGGCAAAGTAAAGATTACGCGGTTAAATCAGATAGAAGTGGATTTTACAGGGGAATACAGCACGTTGATCGTAAGCCAGACAGATAAGCAGGGTGTGGCGGCCCATATTACAAAATGTCTGAGCGACTGCGGGGTGAATATTGCCTTTATGCGTATTTTCCGGGAAGCTAAGGGGGCGAAGGCATACACTGTGGTGGAGTCGGATGAGAAAATACCGGAAGCAGTGATGGATAGCATTAAGAAGAATCCATATATTGCGAATGTGACATTACTTTAAAGGAGGAAAATGATGGATTTTAAAAGCGGCAAAGAGCTGTTGGATCTATGTGAAAAAATGCAGATGCCTATCTCCGAAGTGATGAAACGGCGTGAAGCGGAATTAACGGGAATGAGGGAAGAAGAAATCGACGCCGGGATAAAAAAAGCATTGTCGATAATGGATAACTCTGCTCATGAGCCGTTGGAAAAAGAAATGAATTCTATGGGAGGCCTGATCGGCGGAGAGGCACGCAGGCTGAAAGAAGGGAGCAAGGAAGGGAAGTCTTTTTGCGGCGATGTGATAACAAAGGCAATCACTTACGCGATGGCAGTGCTGGAAGTAAATGCATCCATGGGGGTAATTGTAGCGGCTCCTACTGCCGGTTCTTCCGGCGTCCTGCCAGGAGTTTTATTTGCGTTAAAAGAGGAATGGGGATTGGAAGACGAAGTGCTGCATCAGGGGTTATATACGGCGGGGGCGGTAGGCTATCTGCTTATGCGCAATGCGTCGGTATCCGGCGCCCAGGCCGGCTGTCAGGCGGAGGTTGGCTCCGCATCGGCAATGGCTGCTGCTGCTGCGGTGGAAATGATGGGTGGGACGCCCGGGCAGGCGTTAAGCGCAGCAGTTGGGGCCTTGTCGAATCTGCTGGGGCTTGTCTGCGATCCTATTGGGGGGCTTGTGGAGAATCCATGCCAGAACCGGAATGCGGTGGGAGCCGTAAACGCTTTGATCAATGCCCAGCAAGCCCTGGCGGGCATCCGGCAAAAGATCCCTTTTGATGAGATGGCTCAGGTAATGTTGAATGTAGGAAGGAATCTGCCTTTTGAACTAAGGGAAAGCGCATTGGGCGGATGTGCAACAGCCCCGTCGGCCTGTGGGCTTGGCGGATGCGGAAAGGGAATCGGATAAGATGCAAATGAGAAGAAAAGACAGGGAAGTAACGGATATAGAGGAAATAGAAGAAATCATAAAAGGTTGCAAAACCTGCCATGTGGCAATGGCGCTGGAGGGGGAGCCTTATGTTGTGCCGTTAAGTTATGGCTATGAGAGGAAAGGGGATGTGCTGACGCTTTATTTCCATAGCGCAAAGGAGGGGAAAAAGCTGGATATCCTGCATAAAAACAGCAGAGTGTGTTTTGAAATGGCATTGGAGGGGGAATTGGCCCGTACCCGGATACCTTGTAATTCCGGTTATTATTATTCCAGTGTAATCGGAAGAGGGAACGTGGAGTTTGTAGAAGATGTGGAGGAAAAATGTTATGCCCTATCTTTGCTGATGAAGCATCAGGCAGGCTGGGATACGGTATTCGGGGAAAAGCAGGCAGAAACTGTTTGTGTTTATAAAATATGCACCAAAGATTTTTGTGGGAAGAAGAAAACCCGCCCCTTGCATACTGTCTAGGAAAAACGGAAGAATAAGAAAAGGGTGGGAAAGATCCTACGGTATGTGAGCCGGCGGAAGATGAGGCAATTTGTGCAGGAGCATCGCAAATTGTTAAAACAGCCCCGTTGCACGAATGCTTCGGAATGGAGATAAAATGGAAATTATATGGAAAAAACTCGGAATAGAAGATGAGGGGACGATTCAACATTATTATGATATGGAGCCGGTCAGGAACTGCGAATTTACATTTGCGAACAACTATTTGTGGGAACCCTTTTATGAGATACGATATGCAATCGTGGAAGATATGCTTGTTTTTTTATCGGAAGATGAGGAAGTTTCGGTAAGTTGCCCGCTGGGAAAAGGAGATTTAAAAAAGACAGTGGATGCGCTTACAGTTTTTTTCCGCGAAACAGGGCATCCTTTCCGGATGCATCTGGTTTCGCCGTCACAGTTTGAAAAACTGGAAGCCCTTTATCCTGGGAGGTTTCAGGTAGAATATGACAGGGATTCCGCAGATTATGTGTATGAATCGGAGCGGTTGATCTCCCTTGCCGGCAAGAAGCTTCATGGCAAAAGGAACCATATCAACCGGTTTAAGGAAAACTATCCGGATTGGCGTTATGAACGGATATCGGATGAGAACGTAGAAGAATGCATGGTTATGGCAGAGGAGTGGAAACAGCAGAATGGATGTTTTGAGAAAGGGGAGAAGCATAAAGAATTCTGCGTGACCATCAATGCCTTAAGGCAGAGGGAAAGGCTTGGGCTGCGTGGCGGCCTGATCCGGGCCGGGGGAAGGGTGGTTGCTTTTTCTTTGGGGGAACCTTGCGGCGAGGATATGTTCGTAGTGCATATTGAAAAGGCTTTTGCCGATGTGCAGGGGGCTTATCCGATCATAAACCAACAGTTCATAGAGCATGAGGCGGCGGCATACCGATATATCAACCGGGAAGAAGATACGGGGGAAGAAGGGCTTAGAAAGGCAAAGCTCTCTTACGATCCCGCGTTTTTGATGGAAAAAGGATTAGTTACGGAAGTATAAAGAGGATGGACCGGCTGTTGTTGGCGCTGGCGGGAGCGGCAGGAAGAGAAGTAGGACGGGAGGAAAAGAAGGATGGAAAATGTGCGTGAAATGTTTCATTTTATAGAGGAAAGCCCTTGCTGCTATCAGGCGGTGGAGAATGCGGAAAGGAAACTGGAAGCGGCCGGATATGCGCCTCTTATGGAAAACAAGGAATGGGAACTTTTGCCCGGGGGAAAATATTATGTGGACAGGAATGGTTCTTCTTTGATTGCATTTGCTCTTCCGGAAAAGAAAATGCAAGGGTTCCATATGATTGCTTCCCATAACGATTCCCCTTGTTTTAAGATAAAGGAGAACCCGGAGATTACGGTAGAGGACAAGTATATCAAACTGAATGTGGAAAAATACGGGGGGATGATTCTTTCCACCTGGCTGGACAGGCCGCTATCGGCAGCAGGGCGGATTGTTGCGGCTGAGAGGGCAGCGGATGGGCGGATGACGTTTGTCGTAAAAAATGTAGCGGTGCAAAGGGATTTGTTTGTGATTCCCAATGTGGCGATCCATATGGACAGGGATATGAATAAGGGAGTGGAATATAATGCGCAGACAGATATGCTCCCTTTGTACGCAGGCGCCGGGAGCGGCGGATCTTTCCGGGAACTGATTGCCGAAGCGGCGGGAGTGAGGCCGGAGGATATTCTCGGCAGCGATTTGTTTTTGTTTAACAGGGAAAAAGGACGGGTATTTGGCCCTAAGGAAGAATTCCTATGCGCGCCCAGGCTGGATGATTTGGCATGTGTTTATTTGTCCCTGCAGGCCATGTGCCATAGTGTACCGAGGGAATATGCCGACGTCCTCCTTGTTTTTGACAACGAAGAGGTAGGGAGCGGCACGAGGCAAGGGGCGGCTTCTACTTTCCTTAGCGATACTTTGCAGCGGATATGTGCAGCCTTGGAGCTGCCAAAGGGGAGTTATCATGAACTGTTGGCGGACAGCTTTATGATTTCTGCTGATAATGCCCATGCCGTGCATCCGAACCATCCGGAGAAGGCAGATCCTACCAGCCGTCCCTATTTGAACGGCGGCATTGTCATTAAATATCATGGAGGACAGAAATATACGACGGATGGCATTTCGGCAGCAATGATGAAAGAAATCTGCAGGCGGGCGGACGTACCCTGGCAGGCCTATGCGAACCGTTCCGATATCGCGGGAGGATCTACGCTTGGAAATCTGTCGGTTACACAGGTGCCTGTGCGTACGGTGGATATTGGCCTGCCCCAGCTTGCCATGCATTCGGCATATGAGACGGCGGGGGTCAGGGATTTGGAGTATATGAGAATGGCTATGGAATGTTTTTACAAGGGATAGGGTATAGATTGAAAAATCAGCCTGATAGCTGATTTTATCAATCGGCAATTTGAGTCAGAGCCGAGGATGTGCCTTGATCGCAGTCGGAAATTTGAAATTTCCGACGCGTGTCATCGCAGCATGCTGCTCTGACATGGAGGATTAGGATGGGAGAGAGGAATGCATACGTTTAGCAGGAGCGTTTAAAAAGGCTTTTGGAGTAAAGGAGGATCTTGTCATGACGCATAGTGAAAAAAGGATATACCTGATTAAGGAATTGCTGTCAGAGCAGAGGCAATATACAGGCATGGAAATTCCGGACAATGCAGAAGAACAGAAAAGGCTTCTAAGAAGCTTGATGAATGTCCGTCCTCCGCGTCCCATAGGAACAGAATTTCTTAAGATACAGGATGAGTATCTAAGTGAGGAAGTCAAAGAAAAGGGAATCACTGACAGCAGTGCTTTACCTATATCCCCTATCAATGGCCGCCTTGCCCTTTGGCGCGGCGACATCACTACGTTAAAGGTGGATGCGATTGTAAATGCGGCTAATAGTGCCTTAAGAGGGTGTTTTGTTCCCTGTCATTCCTGTGTGGACAACATTATTCACAGCGTCAGCGGCATCCAGCTTCGCTTATCTTGCGATGCGTTGATGAACGAGCAGGGACATGATGAACCGACGGGGAGGGCGAAAATCACGCCTGCCTTTAATCTTCCATGCAGTTATGTGCTTCATACGGTCGGCCCGATCGTATCGGGTATTTTGACAAAAAAGCATTGCGGGCAGCTTTCTGACTGCTATCAATCCTGTTTGAGGCTGGCATCTGATAATGGATTAAGGAGTATCGCTTTTTGCTGCATCTCTACAGGCGAATTTCATTTTCCTCAGAAAAAAGCGGCTGACATTGCGGTACATACGGTAATTGATTTTTTGCAGACGGATACACAGATAGAGAAGGTGGTCTTTAATGTTTTCAAGCAGGATGATTACGATATATATAAAGCAATGCTCCATCTTTGAGTATTTCTTATAAAGTTTTCATATTTTCCGCTTGTTTTATGAGATATAAACAAAATGGAAAGATAAAAATTGGAAGTTATTTATATAGCATTATGAAGAAGATTATGTTATTATAATTTATGTGAATACGTATTCTCGGGTGATAATATGATAACGATGGCAGAAATAGCTAAGCTGACCCATGTGTCACAGCCTACCGTGTCCAGGGTCCTTAATGGAAATACAAAAGTTGCCCCGGAAATCAGTGAACGGGTATTAGCTTGTGCGAGAGAACACAATTACCAACTGAATGCTCTGGCAAAAGGATTACAGGGAAGCAAAACACAGCTCATGGGAGTGCTCCTTACCGATATCTCCAATGGTTTTTTTGCGGAACTTGCCAAACAAATTGAAATGGAAGCGCGGAAAAAAGGGTATAGCATTATCCTTTTTAACAGTCGTTACCATTTGGAATTGGAGCAGGAATATATGAACGTAGTCCGCCGTTATCATGTGGACGGCATTTTGGCCGTTCCCATACGGGAAAACAGCGCAGAGTGGGCAGAGAGCGTCAAAGGGCTGGATGTTCCGGTGGTGGTGGCAACCAGACATGCAAAAGGGATCGATTCTGTTTATCTGGATCATGATGGGGCTGGAGAACTGGTTGCGGGACATTTGTTGGAGCGTGGATATGGACGCTTCTTGTTTATAGGCCGAAGCTATGATGCGAAGTATATCGGTTTTCGGAGGGGGCTTGATAAATTGGGGGTTGATGGCCGTTTTATCAGCAGTATAGAATTTCATAACGATGAGCAGTTGCTACAGGATTTGGATGGATATTTTCAAATGGACGGAAAATTACGGGCAGGCATTTTTGCATATAATGATATATGTGCAATTCATGTTTTGGATATATTGCGCAGATTGAATGTTCCTGTTACGGAACGGTGCGGCGTTATAGGTTTTGATAATACGGAGATAGGGGCCTATATGAATCCCAAGCTTAGCAGCGTATCCCAGCCTATTAGCAGGATGGCGGCGGAAGCTGTAAACAGATTGATATACCGGATTGAAAATCCAGGGACGCACCCGGTCTGGAATCGGTCTTTGCAGGCGGAATTATCCGTTAAGGACAGTTCCTGAAAAGAAACATAAAGTTTCTTTTTTTTAGCCGATTGTGAATACGTATTCACAATGAAGGGTTCATAAATATTTTACAGTGTTTGTCTTTTCCTTTGGGATTTAGGAATTAGAAGGTTTATCCGGCGGGGCCGTCTGGCAGCTTGCACAATAGATTTGTGCAAACGGCTTTTGCACGATGGAGAGGAGACTCTAAAATCGT
>CAOKPU010000059.1 GCA_948470755.1 uncultured Lachnospiraceae bacterium
TTATTATATGGCGGATATGGGACATGTCATGGGGGCAAAGATTGAGACGGATATGAGGCGGGATGCTTATTTCCATCTCCAGCAGCTTTCCAATACTTATTATAATAATACAAAAGTGGGGCAGATCATGGGGCGGATTACCAATGATCTGTTTGACGTGACGGAATTTGCCCATCACTGCCCGGAAGAGTTCTTTATTGCGGGGATCAAGATATTATTGGCTTTTGTCATACTTGCCGGCATTAATCTTGCGTTGACGCTTCTGATTTTTTTAGTCGTCCCGGTTATGATCATAGTGTGCATGTCCTTAAATTTTAAAATGAGAGGGGCTTTCAGGAAGCAGAGGAATCATATAGGGGAATTGAATGCCCGGATTGAAGACAGCCTGCTTGGGCAGAAAGTGGTAAAAGCTTTTACCAATGAGGAAACGGAAAATCGGAAGTTTGAGAAGGACAACGGGCAGTTTCTGGATATCAAAAAGGAAACCTACCGTTATATGGCGGCTTTTCAGGCAACGACTAAGATGTTTGACGGCGTTATGTATCTGACGGTGTTGGTGGCTGGCGGGATGTTCATGGTGAAAGGGATGATTGTGCCGGGGGATCTGGTGGCTTACATGCTTTATGTGACGACGATGATCGCCACGATCCGGAGGATCATAGAATTTGCGGAGCAGTTCCAACGGGGAATGACCGGCATCGAACGCTTTTTGCAGATCATGGATGCGGATATTGAGATCTTTGATGAACCGGATGCGGAAGAAATGGTGGAGACGCAGGGGGATATTGTGTTTGAAAATGTCAGCTTTGAATATCCGGACGATCATAATATAGTATTTACGGGGCTGGACCTGAATATCCGTCATGGGGAGAAAGTGGCGGTGGTAGGTCCTTCCGGCGGAGGAAAGACGACTTTGTGTAATCTGATCCCACGGTTTTATGACGTGACAGGGGGAAGGATATTGATTGATGGAAAAGATATCCGGCATTTTACATTAAAGAGCCTTAGAAAAAATGTAGGTATTGTCCAGCAGGATGTTTATCTTTTTTCCGGGACGATTTATGAGAATATTGTATATGGAAGGCAGGGCGCATCGGAAGAAGAGGTGGTGGATGCGGCGAGGCGTGCCGGAGCGCATGAATTTATTATGAATCTGAAGGATGGCTATGATACGTATGTAGGGGAACGGGGAGTGAAGCTGTCCGGCGGACAGAAACAGAGGATCAGTATTGCCCGTGTATTTTTGAAGAATCCCCCTATCATTATTTTGGATGAAGCAACGTCGGCATTGGATAATGAAAGCGAATTTGCGGTGGCGCAATCCTTAGCGAGGCTTTCTGAGGGAAGGACGACGCTGACGATTGCCCACAGGCTGTCGAGCATACGGAATTCCGATCGGATACTTGTCCTGACGGAAAAAGGCATCGCGGAGGAGGGAAACCATGTGGAACTGCTGGAAAAGAAAGGGATTTACTATCAGTTCTATACAATGGCCAATGAATTAAAGTAGCAGCAAACAGACGTTTTTTTGTAAAAGCGGATATGTAAAGCATCGCGTAAAGCCCTTTCTTTCTTGCTAATGAGAGTCGATTTTTGTATAATGAATAAGCAAGCACGGCGCACTGAAAACAAGAATGATTCAAAGCGAGGAGAAAAACAATGTGGAGAAAAAAAATTTGCGTAATCGTTGGTGGCGCAAAAGGCAGAGGAAGCAGTCTTGTTGAAGAGTATGCAGGACGCAAATATCATATTGCCTTTATGGACATCGACAAAGACTGCGGGAAGCGGCTGAAAGAGAAAATGGAAAGAGAATATGGAAAAAAAGTTTTCTTTTTTCATGGGGATGCTGACAGCGAAGAAGATTTGGAATTGTTTGCCGGGGCGGTCATCGGTCAATACCGGAGGGTGGACTGCCTTTATTACCGGGAAGATATTGCGGAAAACGCTAAAGGGATTGAGGGATTGTTAAGAGATTATTTGAAGAATGACGGATGCATAGAGAGTTTTTGCTGATTTTGTGCCAAAACGCCGGGAAAGTGGATGTAGAAGGGGAGCGTGGCTGCAGCTTTGCAAGAAGCAGGGCTGTATAAAGTTGCCTGTAGATCAGGCGGAAAGGCGTTCATATGAAATTAACTTTTATTGGGGCGGCCCATGAAGTGACGGGAAGCTGCCATTGTCTGGAAGTGGGAGGGAAACACATCCTGGTGGACTGCGGTATGGAGCAGGGAAGCCAAAGCTATGAAAAGGCGGACCTGCCGGTGGATGAAGCTATGGTGGATTATGTCCTGTTGACCCATGCCCATGTGGATCATTCCGGGATGCTGCCCGCATTATATGCGAAAGGTTTCAGAGGGCAGATATTGACTACGATCGCTACGGCGGATTTATGCAGCATCATGTTGCGTGACTGCGCGCATATCCAGATGCAGGAAGCGGAATGGAAGAATCGGAAAGCAAAACGCCATTCGGGGCTGGAGCCTCATGAACCCGTTTATACGATGGAAGATGCGGATGGAGTGATCAAAAGGATTGTCCCATGTAAATATAACCAGGTGATTGATCTATGTGAAGGGGTGAAGATACGTTTTACAGACGTAGGGCATCTGTTGGGATCGGCCAGCATTGAGGTCTGGATGTCTGAGGGCGGGATGGAAAAGAAAATCGTATTCTCCGGCGATCTGGGGAATATTGACCAGCCGCTGATCAAAGATCCTATTTTGACGGAAGAAGCGGACTACGTGGTAGTGGAATCCACTTACGGCGACCGGGTGCATTCTGCCGGGCGTCCGGATTATGTGGGGGATTTGGCGAAAATACTGCAGGAAACTTTTGAAGCGGGAGGGAATGTGGTGATCCCTTCTTTTGCCGTTGGCAGGACGCAGGAAATGTTGTATTTCCTGCGCCAGATAAAGGAAGAAGGAAGGGTTAAAGGCTTCCCGCGCTTCCCGGTTTATGTGGACAGCCCGCTGGCGGTGGAGGCGACGGAAATCTTTCAGAGAAATGTAACGGAATGTTTTGATGAAGAAGCTATGGAGCTGATACGGCGCGGGATCAACCCAATCCGTTTTCCGGGGCTTCATCTGACAATTACCAGCGAGGAGTCAAAAGCAATCAACTTTGACCATGCGCCTAAGGTGATTATTTCGGCTTCCGGGATGTGTGAGGCAGGAAGGATCCGGCATCATTTGAAGCATAATTTATGGAGGCCGGAGTGTACAGTTTTGTTTGTCGGATATCAGGCTAACGGTACGCTGGGAAGAGTGTTGCTGGAAGGGGCAAAAGAAGTAAAGCTTTTCGGCGAGAAAATAGAGGTACGTGCGGACATCAGGGCTTTGGCAGGGATCAGCGGACATGCGGATAAAGATGGGTTGATCCATTGGGTGAAGGGCTTTCGGGAAAAGCCGGAAAAGGTATTCGTGGTACATGGGGAAGGCAGCGTATGCGAGTCGTTTGCCGATTGCCTGGAAAAAGAGCATAAAATCAGCGCATATGCCCCATATAGCGGAGCCTGTTTTGACTTGGCGGCCGGAAAAGCGGAATATATTGCGGCTCCGAAGCCGGTGCAGAAGAGGCGTGCTGTTTCGGATGTATTTAACAGGCTTGTGGCGGCGGGACAGCGTCTGATAGCGGTAATTCGCAAAAATGAAGGAAGCGCCAATAAGGATTTGGCAAAGTTTGCAGACCAGGTGAACTCCCTTTGTGATAAGTGGGATAGATGACGGTTTGGTTAAGAAGGGAGGAAAAATGAGCCTGGCGGATAAGATTTTTATCGATATGTGTAAGGATATATTGGAAAACGGGACAAGTACGGAGGGGGAAAAAGTAAGGCCGCATTGGGAGGACGGCGTTCCGGCTTATACGGTCAAAAAATTTGGAGTGGTCAACCGTTATGATCTGTCTAAAGAGTTCCCGCTGTTGACGTTGCGTAAGACGGCGTTGAAAAGCGCTACGGACGAGATGCTTTGGATCTGGCAGAAAAAGTCTAATAATATTAAAGACCTGCATAGCCATATCTGGGATGAATGGGCGGATGAGGATGGAAGCATCGGTAAAGCGTACGGTTATCAGATGGGAGTGAAGCATCAGTATAAGGAAGGAATGATGGATCAGGTGGACAGGGTTATTTATGACCTGAAGAATAACCCGTTCAGCCGGCGCATCATGACGAACTTATATGTACATCAGGATTTGCATGAAATGAATCTGTATCCCTGCGCGTATAGTATGACGTTTAATGTGACGCAGGAAAAGGGAGGCGGGGGGCTGGTCTTAAATGCAGTGCTGAACCAGCGTTCTCAAGATGTGCTGACGGCTAATAACTGGAATGTGGTGCAGTATGCGGTGTTGATGCATATGCTGGCTCAGGTGTGCGGCATGAAAGCGGGCGAGCTGATGCATGTGATTGCGGACGCCCATATTTATGACAGACATATACCGATCATAGAGGAACTGATCCGGCGTGAACCGAAAGAAGCCCCGGTTTTTAGACTGAATCCTGACATCCATGATTTTTATGAATTCACGCGTAATGATGTAACGGTGGAAAATTATTTGGCGGGTCCTCAGATAGAGATTCCCGTTGCGGTTTAATAAAGGAAGGAAGTATCTGATGAACTTAATTGTTGCAGTGGATAACCATTGGGCGATCGGTAATAAAGGGGATCTGCTTGTAAGGATACCGAATGACCATAAATTTTTCCGGGAGGAGACAACAGGGAAAGTAGTCGTGCTTGGACGTAAGACTTTGGAGACGTTCCCACAGGGGATGCCTCTGAAGAACAGGACAAATATCATTTTGTCTTCCGATCCGGATTATAAAGTAAAAGGCGCTGTAATAGCGCATAGCATAGAAGGACTGTTAAAAGAATTGGAGAGGTATGAGAGCGGGGATGTCTATATTATCGGAGGGGAAAGTGTATACAGGCAGATGCTGCCTTACTGCGACGTGGCTCATGTGACCAAAATCGACCATAAGTATGAGGCGGACAGTTACTTTCCCAACCTGGATCAAATGGACGAATGGAAGATTACGGCGGACAGCGAGGAACAGACTTACTTTGATATTGCTTATCAATTTGTAAAATATGAAAGACGCACAAAATGAAAAAGGATCGCATGGAGCATAAGATACGTTGGGTGTTTATACTTCCGTTTTGTGATTTTGTATGTAATAAAACGCATATTGCTGCATGATGCCGGCATGATCCTGATAGCTTGGAAAAGGATTGCGCCCGGCGTATTTTTCTTCAATGATTTTGCTGATCCATGTATCGACGGGCGCGCTGGACATTCTGCCATAGGCAAACAGCATAACGCAGCTTGCCACTTTATCGCCAACCCCATGGATGGTCTTCAGCATGGATAAAAGCGACGGATCATCGAGGGCGTCCCAATCTTTTAGCAGCATGTGATTGCCGGCAATAGCAGCAGCGGCGTGTTTTACATATGGGATGCGGTATCCCAGACCGCAGGACGCCAAGGAGGCATCTGTAGCTTGGGAGAGGATGGAAGCTGTTGGAAAGGCATGGATGTCTTCATATTCGGTATGAATTATTTCGCCATGTGATTCGGCAAGGGCTTCTATGGCTCTTTTTATCGCGGGGATGCTTTTGCGTTGGGAGATGATAAAGGATATTAGTGTTTCCCATGCATCCTGGCGGAGGATGCGGATGCCTTTTCCAAAATCCGCAGCCTTTTCCATAAAGCCGTCAGGGTCAATGCCGTTCCGGGTACTTTGGTAATCCCTTGTTAAGTCAAAATAAGGGATCCAGATTTCTTCCCATTCTTTTAGTGTGCAACTGACATGATATTGGACTGCAGTCTTTGGCTTTATATAAATGACATTTCTTCCGGTAATAAACCGGTAAGCGTCATGGATCTGCCGACAGCGGAAGCATTGGCCGCTGTCCGATATTTTTTGTAAATCAAAATCATCAGGTATGGTTACAATCATGTATTTTCCTCTTTTGATGTTTTTCCGTAAGCAGCGATTTAAACGGTTGTTTAGATTTGGCGGCCGCCGCAAGGTGATGGATTACCGCGGGCAACGAGCCAAGTGACTGCTTGCAGGAATCTGGCGGCTGCTAAGTGTATGTTTCGTTTAATATATCACATCGCTTAGGAAAAAGAAAGATGCGCGGTTGCTCGTGACAGGGCCGCGCTATCGTGGATGGGTGATGCGACAGCGGGGAAAAAGCCCTTTTGTTCTTGACTTTTACTTTAGAAAGTATAATAATAGGTAAGAAAATATTGCGTTTTAGAATATATGAAAAGCAATGTATTTCCTGTATTTCAGAAAGGATGTCATCATATGGAAAAGAAAAATTTGGATTGGGCGAATATTGGTTTTAATTATATAGAAACGGAGGAGAGATACGTTTCTGATTATAAGGATGGCGCGTGGGATGAGGGGCGGATGACGAAGGATCCTGTAGTGGCTATCAATGAGTGTGCGGGCGTGCTTCAATACGCCCAGACGGTTTTTGAGGGGATGAAGGCTTATATGACGCAGGATGGGCGTACGGTGACTTTCCGTCCGGATTTGAATGCAGCGCGTATGGCGGATTCGGCAAGAAGGCTGGAGATGCCTGTATTCCCGGAGGAACGTTTTATTGATGCGGTAATCCGGACTGTGGCGGCAAACCAGGCTTATGTCCCTCCTTTTGGTTCGGGGGCGACGTTATATATCAGGCCGTATATGTTTGGGTCGAACCCCGTGATTGGGGTAAAGCCTTCGGATGAATATCAGTTCCGCGTATTTACAACTCCGGTAGGCCCTTATTTTAAAGGGGGAGTGAAGCCCCTTACGATCTGCGTCAGCGATTTTGACCGTGCGGCCCCGCAGGGGACCGGGCATATTAAGGCGGGTTTGAATTATGCCATGAGCCTTCATGCGATCCAGACGGCGCATAGGGCGGGGTTTGATGAAAATATGTATTTGGATGCGGCGACGAGGACAAAAGTGGAAGAAACCGGCGGCGCGAACTTCCTGTTTGTGACGAAGGACGGCAAAGTGGTCACTCCTAAGTCGGACAGCATCCTTCCTTCCATTACAAGACGTTCTTTGATGTATGTGGCAAAGGAATATTTGGGATTGGAAGCAGAAGAGCGGGAAGTGCTTTTTGATGAAGTAAAGGATTTTGCAGAGTGCGGGCTTTGCGGGACGGCGGCCGTGATATCGCCGGTAGGGAAGATTGTGGATCACGGAAGAGAAATCTGCCTGCCAAGCGGTATGAACGGGATGGGGCCGGTAACACAGAAACTGTATGATACATTGACAGGCATCCAGATGGGCAGGATTGAGGCGCCGAAAGGATGGATTGTAGAGATAAAATAAAGGGAAAGATGGAATCTGTTCCATCTTTTTTTCTGGGAAAATCCAGGTGCAGGAAGATGCGGCCGGCGGTTTTATCCGGCAGATCAACTTGCTTTATGTATATCGGTTGGTACGAAACGGAAGGGAGTATGGAAAGAAATGGGAATAAAATGGATGAAGGATTATCCGTATCTTTATGAGACGCATCTCCATACGGCGCAGGGAAGCGCTTGTGCGAGGAACAGGGGAGGGGAGATGGCAAGGGCGTGTAAAGAGGCGGGTTATACCGGGATTATAGTGACGGATCATAACTGGGGCGGAAATACGGCGGTCAACCGGCATCTGCCTTGGAAGGATTGGGTAAATGAGTTTACAAAAGGATATGAAGATGCAAAGCGTGTTGGGGATGCTGTTGGCCTGGATGTATTTTTCGGATATGAAGCGGGTTATCTGGGAACGGAATTTTTGATTTATGGGGTGGATAAGGACTTTATGCTTGCTCATGAAGAACTGCGGACGAGTACGGTTAAGCGGCAGTATGAACTGATCCATGGGGCAGGAGGGATGGTGGTACATGCCCATCCCTTCCGGGAGGAATATTATATTCCAAAGATCCGGCTGTATCCGGAATACGTGGACGCGGTGGAAGGAGTCAATGCGACGCATTCCAATCCAAAGAGCAGGGCGCATCACGATAAAGCATTTGATGACAAGGCGGTTGACTATGCCAGACAATATAAAATCCCAATGACGGCCGGGTCGGATATCCACTGGACGGATTTATTTGGCGGAGGCATGGCTTTTAAACGGAAGCTGGCATCTATACAGGACTTTATCAAAGCGGTATTGGATGGGGAAGATTATTTATTGACAAACGGAGAATCCTGGTTTGCAAAGGATGGAAGGAAAATAGAGGATGGGTATTTTAATGAACGATAAGATCTGATACGGAGGTTGGCTATGAGATTTGTGCATTCAGGGGATTTGCACATCGGGAAAATGGTAAACGGTTTTTCCATGATAGAGGATCAGCGGCATATTTTAAGACAGATTTGTGAGATATCCCATGAGGAAAAGGCGGATGCTTTAATCCTTGCGGGAGATATTTATGACAGGGCAATCCCTCCCGCAGAGGCGGTGACGCTGTTCAATGATTTTTTGACGGAGATGGTAAAGGAAGGAATCCTGGTTTTTATAATCAGCGGGAACCATGACTCCCCGGAGAGGATAGGGTTTGCCGATGAGATTTTAAAGGACAAAGGGATCCATATTGCGGGAGTTTATAAAGACAGGCTAAAACAGGTGAAGGTTACGGATGCATACGGGGAAGTAACCTTTGTTTTAATGCCTTTTGTCAAGCCGGCGGCGGCAGGGGCGAAGAACAGCGGGGAAGCAGTGGGTAATATGCTGTCAAAGGGATATGGAAGGCAGCGGGAAGGAAAAGAGACGGGTGAAAGAAAGGTATTGGTCGCCCATTATTTTGTTACGGATCATGGAAAGGAACCGGAACTTTCCGATGGAGAGACGACAATCCATGTGGGAGGCCTGGACAATGTGGAAATTTCTTTGCTGGATGGGTTCGATTATGTGGCGTTAGGCCATATCCATAAGCCTCAGAGGATAGGGAAGGGGCAGGCGTATTATGCAGGGGCGCCTCTGGCGTATTCTTTTTCGGAGGCAGGGCAGGAAAAAGTGGTGAATCTGGTGGATCTGGGAGAAAATGGGGTTGTGTCAGTACGCCGGATCCCGCTAAAGCCGCTGCATGAAATGCGGAAAATTAAGGGGAAACTGCAGGATCTGATACAGCCGGAAGTGGTGGCGGCGGCAGCATTCGGGGATTATATTAAGGCAGAGCTTACCGATGAGGAGGAATTGATTGACCCAATCGGTACTTTAAGGGGCGTGTATCCGAATGTGATGCAGATCGTGCTGACGAAAAATGAAAAGAGGGATGATATGGATTATACGAGCCGGCTGAAGGAAACAAAAAAAAGCATTCCCCGGCTTTTTAAAGATTTCTATGAGATGATACGGGGGGAAGAATTGGACGGGGAGAGGATGAAAGCGGTGGAAGAGGCGGCCAGGGAAGCGGAGGCGATGGGGATATGAAGCCAAAAAAACTGATCCTTTCCGGCTGGGGGCCATACAAGGGGCTGACGGAAGTGGATTTTTCCAAATTAGAGGATAGAGGGCTTTTTTTGATCACAGGGGCTACCGGGGCCGGAAAGACAACAATCTTTGACGCCATTACTTATGCCCTTTATGGAAATATGAGCGGGGATATGCGGGAAAAAAACAGCGTGCGCAGCGATTTTGCCGGGGAGGATACGGCGACTTTTGTAGAATTTGTGATGCAGCATGGAGGGAAGGAATACCGTATAGTAAGAAATCCGGAGTATATGCGGAGGAAGAAAAAAAGAGGGGGGAAAGGCGCATATACGAAAGAAAAGGAGAAAGCCGTCCTGTATCTGCCGGATGGGAAAACGGTGGAAGGAAGTAATGAAGTGAATCGGAAGATGCAGGAAATCCTGATTTTGGATTACCGGCAGTTTAAGCAGATTTCCATGATTGCCCAGGGGGAGTTCGCCAGGCTTTTGACGGCTTCTCCTGTAGAAAAGACGAAAATTTTCCGGGAGATCTTTTCTACATCCGTGTACGACCGTTTTACTGGAATCTTAAAGAAACGGGCAGGAGATATTTATAACCGGGTTATGGAATATAGAAATAAAATGGATGAAGATATCCATATGTTGTGCATGGGAGAGGCAAAGGGGGAGGAAGAGTTTGCAAGGCTCATGGAAGCGGAAAGCTATAGCTGCGAAAGAATCCTGCAAGGGCTTGAGGCGGTGGAAAAACGATATGAGGAAATATGGAAGGAGGCAGGGGAAAAATATTCCGTTTATGAAAAAGAATTAGCGGCTTTGGAGGAAAAAAGGAGGGAAGCGGAGCGGATCAACGAAAAGCTTGGCAGAATGGAGGAACTGCAAAAAGAAAAACAGGGACTGGAACGCGGCAAAGAAGAAATCAGACAGGCGGAATGGGAGCTGAAAGAGGCCGGGAAAGCGGCAGCCTTACGGGAAGATTATATTAATTGCAGGAATGCAGGGGATTTACTGGAATCTATGGAAAGAAAAAGAAGTGAAAACAGGAAAGAACTGGAGGCCTGTGAAAAAGAATGGGAAAAACGGAAAAGCTATTATGAAAAGAAGGAAGAGATTCAGGCTTTTTATGAATTAATGTCCGCATATAAAGAAAAGAAAAAACGGCTGGAAGATGAGGGATGCCGGATTCAGAAGAAAGAGGAAGAATTGGCAGGGCTGCAGAAGCGTTATATGGAACAGGAAGAGATCGCTGAAGAGAAGAAGAAAGCATTTGAGACGGCGGACCGGGCTTATAAAAGGGCGGTAGTGGGGATTGCGGCCCGGCTGGTACGGGAAGGGGAGCCGTGTCCGGTCTGCGGTTCTTTGGAGCATCCTCATGTGGCGCAGGCGGCCGGAGAGGTTATGGATGAAGAAGGGCTTCAAAAGCTGCAAAGGATGTATGAAGCGGAAAGGGAGCGGCTGATGGAGCTGCATGGCAGAGCGGCGGGTTCCAAAGGGGAAGTGGAAAACCAGAAAAGGCAGCAGGAAGAACGGAAGGAAGAGTTGGAAAGGTTAGGGATTAGCATAGGGAAGATTCCGGAAGAAATACGGAAAATGGCGGATGCTATGCCGAGAGGGGAATATGAAAAACTGTTAAGGCGTTATCATACGCTGGAAGTGCAGATAGAGGAAAAGAAAAAACAGTTGGCCAGGGAAACGGATGAGATAGAAGGGCAGGAAAAAAAGAAGAGGCGGCTGGAAGAAAAATTTATACAAGAATATAAAAAGGCCGGATTTGCGTCCGGTCAGCAGTATGAGGAGGCGCTTTGCCCGGCGGAGGAAATGAAAAAAAAGGAACGGCGGATAAAAGAATATTATGCTAAGTTACAGATGATTGAGGGCAGGGAATCTTCCCTTAAGGAGGAAATAAAGGGAAAGGAGAAAGCGGATATTGCCTGTCTGAAAGCCTTATGGGAAGAAAAAAACAAAGAGAAAAGGCAGGCGTTTGATCTGTTCAACGAAAAAAACCACAATTTGCAGGAAATCAGGAAGATCGGGAAATCATTAAAAGAGAAAGAAAAAAAATTAAAGATCCTGGAAAAAGAATATGGGATTGTAAAAGACTTGGATAATATGGCTTCGGGGAATAACGCAAGGCGGCTTGTATTTGAACAATATGTTATGGCCGGGTATTTTGAAGAGATCTTAAGGGCGGCCAATATAAGGCTGGCAAAGATGACGGACGGACGTTATGAATTGTCCAGGATAGAGGAAGTCAGCGACGGGCGGGTAAAGGATAACCTGGAAATGCAAGTATTGGATTATTATACAGGCAAATATCGTCCGGTGAGGACATTATCGGGAGGGGAATGCTTTAAGGCCTCCCTTGCCCTAGCCCTTGGCATGAGCGATGTGATCCAGGGATACAGCGGCGGCATCCGAGTGGATACGCTGTTCATTGACGAAGGATTTGGGGCCCTGGACGGGGAGTCTTTGGAGCAGGCCTGCCGGACGTTGATGTCCCTGGCGGAGAAGGACAGGCTGATAGGGATTATTTCCCATGTACCGGAACTGTCGGAAAAAATTGAAAAGCAGATTATTATTACGAAAACAAATGTAGGCAGCAAGGTGGAAGTTGTGGTATAGTTGAGTTGGGTTAAGAGCTACGGCTATGTGGGTACATCTTATAGCTGTTTAGCAGGGGGAAGCGGGAAAAAAGAAGACGAGGTGTCGGATATGGAAAATAAGTATGATGTAATTATTATCGGGGCAGGGCCGGGAGGTATTTTTTGCGCTTATGAACTGATGCAGCAGAGGAAAGACTTGAGAGTGCTGCTTGTGGAAAAGGGACGCTCCATTGAAAAGAGGAATTGCCCCAAAAGGACAACGAAGCAATGCGTAGGCTGCAAACCTTGTTCCATTACGACGGGATTTGCAGGGGCAGGCGCTTTTTCTGATGGGAAGCTTTCCCTTTCCCCGGATGTGGGCGGCAATCTGCCGGCGATCCTTGGGTATGAGGAGACGGCGGGGCTGATTCAGGAGTCAGACAGCATATACTTGAAATTTGGAGCGGATACGAACGTTTACGGAATAGATAAAGAAAAGGAAATCCGGGAAATACGCCGAAAGGCCATTAACGCCAACTTAAAATTGATTGAATGCCCGATCCGCCATCTCGGCACGGAGGAAGGCTATAAGATTTACGCCAAGCTACAGCATCATCTGGAGGAGGAAGGCGTTACGCTGCTGTTTCAGACAATGGTGGATAAGATACTGGTGGAAGACGGCAAGGCGGTGGGCGTGGAGACGGATAAAGGGGAAACCTTTTATGCAAAGGAAATCGTATCCGCCGTAGGACGGGAAGGAGCCGATTGGTTCAAGGATAAATGCGGGGAAATCGGCATTGAAACGGTGCCGGGTACGGTGGATATCGGCGTACGCGTAGAAGTGCGGGATGAAGTGATGCAGTTTTTGAATGAAAACCTTTATGAAGCCAAGCTGGTATTGTATACGCCGACTTTTGACGATAAGGCGAGGACTTTCTGCACCAATCCTTCCGGGGAGGTGGCTACGGAATATTATGAAGGCGGGCTTGCGGTGGTAAACGGACATGCCTATAAATCGAAGGATTATAAGACAAATAATACGAATTTTGCGGTTTTAATATCCAAAAACTTTACCAAACCTTTTAAGACCCCGATAGAATACGGCAAACAAATCGCCCAGCTTTCCAATATGCTTTGCGGGGGCAAGATTATGGTGCAGACTTTCGGCGATTTTAAAAGGGGTAGAAGGACGACGGAGGAAAGGCTTTGCCGGAATAATATTATCCCCACTTTAAAGGATGCCGTACCCGGGGATCTGTCGTTGGTGTTCCCTCACAGGATCATGGTGGATATTCAGGAAATGCTGGAAGCGTTGGATAAGGTAACGCCGGGCATAGCGTCGGATGAAACGCTTCTGTACGGCGTGGAAGTAAAGTTCTATTCCAACCGGGTAGTGGTAAACAAGGAGTTTGAAACGAGCATTAAGGGATTGCGCGCTATCGGCGATGGAGCCGGGGTGACGAGAGGGCTGCAGCAGGCATCGGCCAATGGCATCAGCGTGGCAAGGAGCATTTTGAAAGGGATGGATTAGAAAATAGTGTTTTGGAATCAGGAGAACGGGACAGAAAGAGGAAAAAGGGGAAGAGAAAAGCGGCGTGGACGCCGATGCGGGGCGGTGATGGCGGCGGCCTTGTGGCTGGTGGTTTTTTTATCCGGCTGTGGATCCCCGGTGGTGGATGGCAATACGAAGGTAGTGCTGACGACCGGGTTTGCCAAGGATGAGGTTTTCCGGATTGAAAGCATTTCCTGCAGCCTGCCTGAGATAATGGTATATCTGACCAATTCCCAGAACCAGTATGAAAGCGTTTACGGGCCGGAAATATGGAAAGCCAATGCGGAAGGGGTCACGTTGGAGCAGAATATCAAAGATACCGCATTGGCAAGGATTGCCCAGATTAAAACGATGAATCTTTTGGCGAAGGAGTATGAAGTGGAGTTGTCGGAGCAGGAGATGGAAATGGCGAAGGCGGCGGCAAAGGCATACTTTTCTTCCTTAAACGACACGGAAAAAGAATTGATGGGAGCAACGGAGGAACTGGTAGCCGGCCTGTATGCGGAATATGCCCTGGCGAATAAAGTGTATCAGTTCATTATCAGGGATATCAATCCGGAAATCAGCGATGATGAGGCGCGCACCATTACCGTGCAGCATATTTTGATCAAAACCTATGCCCTGGACGGCACGGGAGCCAGGATAGAGTATACGGAAAATGCCAAGAAGAAAGCTTATAAGGCGGCAATGGATATACTGGAGCTGGCCAGGCAGGAGGGTGCAGATTTTGAGCAGCTCATTGAAAAATACAGCGAGGATAATAAAGGGACATACTCTTTTGGAAAAGGGGATATGGAGGAAGGATTTGAAGAGGCGGCGTTTAATCTGGGTACCGGGGAGATCAGCGATATCGTGGAGACGAAATTCGGATATCATATTATTAAATGCATTACTACTTTTGACAGGGCGGAAACAGACGCCAACAAAGTGAAGATTGTAGAGGAAAGGAAAAAAGAGGTTTTTGGGCAGGAATATGATACCTTTGTCAAGTCGTTGACCAGAAACCTCAATGAAGACTTATGGAACAGCGTAACATTCCTGAATGACCCGGCGGTAACGACGGCGGATTTTTTTGATGTCTATGGGGAATATTTTAAAGAATAGCGGGCGATTGGGATATTTGCCGGAATCAATATAAGAAACGAAATTGAGTTTACAAAAATTTTAGAAATGCGGGAAAGCCTGTATTTACAGGGGAAAACCGATATTATTAGCACTCGTTTTAAACGAGTGCTAATTTTTGCTTGACTTTTTCTTTCTATAGAATTAAACTTAGTATCAGTTAAGGAAGAGGAAGTTACCGTTTCTAAGGCGAACGGTAACGATAGAAAAGGAATAGAAAAGGGAGTGGCGCATTTATGGCAGCAAAACACGGTAACTTATCAATCAATAGCGATAATATTTTCCCCATTATAAAAAAATGGCTGTATTCAGACCATGATATTTTTATGAGGGAAATGATTTCCAACGGATGCGATGCGATTACAAAGCTGAAGAAACTGGAAATGATGGGTGAGTGTACTTTGCCGGATGGTTATAAGGCGAAGATACAGGTCGTTGTAAATCCTGAAGAGAAGACGTTAAAATTTATCGATAATGGTATCGGTATGACAGAGGACGAGGTAGAGGAGTATATTAACCAGATTGCTTTTTCAGGAGCAACGGACTTTTTTGAAAAATATAAGGATAAAACAAACGAAGACCAGATTATCGGCCATTTCGGCTTAGGTTTTTATTCCGCGTTTATGGTGGCGGATCAGGTGCATATTGATACCCTTTCTTACAAAGAAGGCGCGAAACCGGTGCATTGGGAATGCGACGGCGGCACGGAATTCGACATGGAGGAAGGCAAAAGGACCGAAGTTGGTACGGAGATTACGCTTTTTATCAATGAAGACTGTCTGGAGTTCTGTAATGAATATAAGGCGAGGGAAGTTGTGAAAAAGTATTGTTCCTTTATGCCGACGGAAATTTATCTTTCCAAAGCAAATACCACCGAGACCCAGATCATCAAAGAGGATGAAAAGCTGGATACGGATACGGTAGTGGAGGAGATTGCAAAAGAGAAAGAGGAAGATGAGCAGAAGCTGAAAATCGTAAAAAGGCCGGAACTTTTAAATGAGACAGCCCCTCTTTGGACAAAGCATCCTAATGAATGTACAAAAGAGGAATATTTGGAGTTCTACCGCAAAGTATTCCAGGACTATAAAGAGCCGTTGTTCTGGATCCACCTGAATATGGATTATCCTTTTAACCTGAAGGGGATCCTTTATTTCCCTAAAATCAATATGGAATATGAATCCATTGAGGGGACGATCAAGCTGTACAATAACCAGGTGTTTATTGCGGATAATATTAAAGAGGTGATTCCGGAATTCCTGCTGTTGTTAAAAGGCGTGATCGACTGTCCGGACCTGCCTTTAAATGTTTCCAGGAGCGCATTACAGAACGATGGGTTTGTAAAGAAGATTTCGGATTATATTTCCAAGAAGGTAGCGGATAAATTGTCCGGTATGTGTAAAACGGAAAAGGAAGAGTATGATAAATATTGGGACGATATCAGTCCGTTTATCAAATTCGGCTGCCTGAAGGATGATAAATTCTGCGAAAAGATGACGGATTACATCTTGTTTAAGAATCTGGAAGGCAAATATCTGACTTTGCCGGAATGTCTGGAAATCAATAAGACGGACGAAGAGGAAGGCATAGATGGGGAGGGCAAAGAGGAAGCCGTACCCGGAGAAGACGGGAAGGAAGAAGAAGCTAAAGCTGCAGAAGAAAATAAAGCAGGCGCAGTGGATGAAGACGGGAATGAAGTGGAAGCCGAAGTAGTGAATGCGGATGGCAGCGCCGCGGAAGACGAGGGGCTTTTAGAGGAGGAATCCGAAGAGGAAAAGAAAGAAAAGGTTATTTATTATGTCACCGACGAACAGCAGCAGAGCCAATATATCAATATGTTCAAGTCTGCGAAAATGGATGCCGTAATCTTAACCCATAATATCGACCAGCCTTTTATCTCCCAGTTGGAGGCAAAGAATGAGGGGATAAAATTCCAGCGTATTGACGCGGATCTTACGGATTCCTTTAAAGCAAAAACTTCCAAAAAGGCAGCAAAGGAGATGGAGGAACAAGCGGAAGAAATCGCTAAGATCATGAAAAAAGCGTTGAAGAAAGATAATCTGTCGGTAAAAGTAGAAAAATTGAAAAATAAAAAGATCTCCTCTATGATCACTGTCTCGGAAGAAAGCAGGCGTATGCAGGATATGATGAAGATGTACGCCATGAACGGGATGGATATGGGATTTGGACAGGAAGGGGAAACCCTTGTGCTGAATGCAAGCCATCCTCTGGTGCAATATGTGCTGGAGAATAAAGAAGGGGATAACGTAAAAATGATCTGCGAACAGCTTTATGACCTGGCCCTGTTGCAGAATGCGCCGTTAAAGCCGGAAGCGATGACGAAGTTCATTGCAAGGAGCAATGAAATAATGATGCTGCTCACAAAATAAAACCGGGGAAGCTTTTCACGGATAAGATAACCTCTGCATATAATGTGATTAACAAATATGCAGAGGTTTTATTATGCCTGTAAATATAATACATGCCGCACAAAATACCGGCCCGGATACCGGAAGGCTGAAAATCAGCGTAACGTCTTCTATCGGGCTTCTCCCGGTTACGGATGCTTCAGTGAGGATTTCCTATAAGGGGATGCCGGATTCTGCGGTGGAAACATTGAATACCGATATTTCGGGGCAGACAGAAGAGATCACGTTGCCTTCGCCGCCTTTGGAATATAGCCTGGAACCCGGTTCGCCGCAGCCTTATTCGGAATACAATATCGAAGTAAGCGCGCCCGGCTATGAGCCGGTGACCGTATCAGGAACGGAAATCCTGCCGGATGCTTTGGCATTGCAGCCGATCACTATGAATCCTATAGAGGTAGAGCAGGAGGAAGAGGAGACGATCGTAATACCGGATCATACATTATATGGAGAGTACCCGCCTAAAATCCCGGAGGATGAGATTAAACCTATGGATGAGACAGGGGAAATCGTACTTAGCAGGGTGGTAATCCCGGAATACGTAGTTGTCCATGACGGTACGCCTTCCGATTCATCAGCCCCCAACTTTTATGTGAAATATAAAGACTATATCAAAAACGTAGCTTCTTCCGAAATATATGCTACGTGGCCGGAGAGTTCCATTTACGCCAATATTCTTGCCATTATGTCGGTGACTTTAAACAGGGTATATACGGAGTGGTACCGGAATCGCCGGAAAGGCAGGATAGCCGGTTTTGAAAAGAACAGTCCGGCAATAGGATTTTGGGAGGGATCGTCGTCAAAAAGTCTTAAGAAATATAGAATATATTGCTTTTGCCAGATAAATACGGTATGATGGATTTACATAATCCCATCTTTGACAGTTCATGAATAATAAAATCGCTGCAACACCAGTGAAT
>CAOKPU010000060.1 GCA_948470755.1 uncultured Lachnospiraceae bacterium
CTTTTATGCAATCTGCCAGACGGGGCCGCCGGATGGGCCTTTTGACACCCGAATCCTATGATACAAAAAACTTCCGAAAAGAGTTGCCCCTTCCGGAAGTTTTTTCCATTTTTATTCCATCACTTCTAATCTTTCCAGTTCTTCATATACCGAGATACGGAACATGTCAATTTCAGACAGCCCCATAAACTCCGCCCCATAAAAATTTTCGTTTTCCCCTTCCACTTTTCTTACTACCTTTAATAATACAGGAATGATTTCCTTGGTCCAAATCCTAATGGAAGACTGGTAAATAGATCCTACTTCCAATGCCTCCTTGCAATAAAAGCCGATTCCTGATTTGGATAAATCCTTGATGTCAATCGTAACCTCTGCATCCATGCCGCTGTCAATCCTTTTAACGGTCAGCGTGGATTCCATCTTCATCCTTCTCGCTCTTCTCCGCTCTTCCATAACCCCTAACACCCCTCTTATTGGTAAAATCTTTGCATATCATACCTTCGGATTTTTCCCCTTCCCCTCTTTCGGTTTTCAGCCGCGGCTATCCCTTTCCGCAAACTATCCCCATTAATAATAAGGATATAACATTATTTGTATTTTGTAAAGGAATTTGTAATAAACATGGCATCCCCAAAGCTAAAAAACCGGTATTTTTCCCTGACGGCTTCATCATAGGCCCTAAGCACATGTCCCTTTCCCGCCAAAGCGCTGACCAGCATAACAAGCGTGGATTCCGGCAAATGAAAATTGGTAATCAACGCATCCAATACTTTAAATCGATACCCTGGATAAATGAAGATGTCCGTATTCCCGCTGCATTCCTTTAACCTGCCCATCCCATCCGCCGCGCTTTCCACCGTCCTGCAGCTTGTAGTCCCCACACAAATTACCCGTTTTCCATACTGCTTCGCCCGGTTGATCTTATCCGCTGCCTCTTTTGATATCTGATAATATTCCGAATGCATGTGATGCTCCAATATATTATCCGCCTTTACCGGGCGGAACGTACCGAGCCCTACATGCAAAGTCACATAAGCGATATCCACTCCCTTTTTTTCTATCTCATGCAATAGTTCCTGCGTGAAATGTAAACCGGCAGTAGGCGCCGCCGCCGATCCTTCGTATTTCGCATAAACGGTCTGATAACGGCCCTTATCCTTCAATTTGTGGGTAATATACGGAGGCAGCGGCATTTCCCCCAACTTATCCAACGCTTCTTCAAAAATACCTTCATAGGAAAAACGGATCAGACGGTTGCCTTCTTCCGCCATGCCTACCACTTCCCCTTTTAATATACCGTCTCCAAAGCTTATTACCGTTCCCGGCTTCGCTTTCTTCCCCGGCTTTACAAGAGTCTCCCAGACATCCGCTTCCCGCCTTTTTAAAAGCAGCAGTTCCACCGCTGCCCCGGTAGATTCCTTTATCCCCAACAGCCTTGCCGGGATCACCTTCGTATTATTCAGCACCAGACAATCCCCTGGCGCCAAATAATCCGTGATCTCCCGAAAAATATGATGCTCCATTTCCCCTGTCCCTTTATCTAAGACCAACATCCTGGAAGCGGAACGGTCCTCCAAAGGATCCTGTGCAATCAATTCTTTTGGCAGTTCAAAATAAAAATCAGATTTTTTTAAACTTTCCATCTTTGCTTATCCTACAAGGAAGCATTTTCCAGAAATGCAATATACCCTCGTTTTGCCTCATAAACATCCGCTTTGCTGGTAGCCTCCCAAGGCGCGTGCATATTTAACACCGCTACTCCGCTGTCGATTACATTCATCCCATAAAGAGCCAGGATATAGGCGATCGTACCGCCTCCGCCAAGATCCACCTTTCCCAGCTCCGCCGTCTGGAAATGCACTTTCTCCTTATCAAAGATTGACCGGATATGTCCCATGTACTCTGCATTGGCATCATTGGAGCCGGATTTCCCTCTGGATCCGGTAAACTTATTGAATACCATCCCATTTCCAAGATAAGCCACATTCTTCTTATCAAAGCTGGATGCAAACGAAGGATCGAAAGCACTGCTTACATCCGAAGACAACATACAAGAAGAAGCCAGACATCTCCTAAGATTCAGCTCACTATATTCCCCGGCAAGATTCATTACCTCCGCTACCATATTTTCAAAGAATTTCGATTCCATACCGGTAGCGCCCACGCTTCCGATTTCTTCTTTATCCACTAAGATACAGCAAGCCGTCCTTTCCACTTCACCGATTTCCAGCATCGCTTTTAGGGAAGAAAAGGCGCAGACCCTATCATCCTGTCCATAAGCTAAAATCATGCTCCTGTCAAAACCGGCCTCCCTTGCCCTGCCTGCAGGCACGATTTCCAGTTCGGCGGAAATAAAATCTTCCTCTTCCATGTCGTAGATCTCTTTTAAAATAGCAAGCACACCCCTCTTTACTGCATCTTTCCCGGATTCCTTGCCCTCTTTTCCTTCTTCCTTATTCTTATCGATAGCAAGCGGTTTATTGCCAATAATAATATCCAATGCCTCCCCTTCGATTACTTTAGCCGCTTTCTTCTCCAACTGCTCTGCCGCCAGATGGATGAGCAAGTCCGAAACAAAGAAAACCGGATCATCCTCTTTATCCCCAACATTTACCTCCACGCATGTCCCGTCCTTTTTCATTACCACTCCGTGGATTGCCAAAGGAATGGTCACCCACTGATACTTTTTCACACCTCCATAATAATGGGTATCTAAATAAGCAAATCCCCCTTCCTCATACATCGGGTTCTGCTTCACATCCAACCTGGGCGAATCAATATGGGCCCCTAAAATATTCATGCCTTCCCACATAGGTTTTTCCCCCATCTGGAACATCACGATAGATTTATTCATCCACACCGCATACACCTTATCCCCTCTTTTCAAAGGCTTCTTCTCTTGCATCAGCGTCTGCAGTTCCCGGTATCCCTTTTCTTCAATTTTATTAACAATAAGATCCACACATTCCCTTTCCGTCTTCCCATGATCCAAAAAATCCATATACTCCCTGGCATGGGCTTCCAGTTGCCCTAACTGCTTTTCGTCATAACTCTCCCACACGTTTTTCTTCTCCATAGCCATTATCCCTTTCTATTATTTTGTTTTTCTTTCTCTCTTTTTTTCCGTCCTATCCTCGGCAGACGGGTATTCCCACAGCCTACCGCTGCGTCATTCCCCTCTTTCCGGTTTACTTACGCAGTTCGATATCCAATCCTTCCAGACCGTTCAGGATCTTCTTCATCACTGCTGCGACATCCCCCTCTTCCAGCGTCCTGTCCTTTGCCCGGAATGTGATGGAATAAGCCATGGACTTAAATCCTTCCTTAATTTGCTCACCCTCGTAAATATCAAACAATTGATAGCTTTCCAGCATCTTTCCTCCCCTTTGGACAATAACAGCCTCTATCTGCCCGGCAAGGATGGCCTTCGGCACTACCATGCTGATATCCCGGGATACCGCAGGATACTTTGCTATCCCTTCATATTTCCTGTCAAAAGTAGCAAAAGAAACTACCTTTGGCATATCCAATACCGCTACATATACCTTTGTGCCAATATCATAATTATCGCATACTTCGGGATGCACTTCCCCTAAATATCCAACTTTCTCTCCTTCATAAACAATATCCGCCTGTCTTCCCGGATGAAGGAAAGGCTTGCCTGACGCCGGATCATAAACCACCTTTTCCTTCATTCCGATACAGTCGAAGAATTCCTCCACCACTCCTTTCATCGTGTAGAAGTCTCCTTCCCCATACATTCCCAAAGTAAACTGCATCCGCTCCATCGGCAGCTCCACAAGAGGCAATTCTCCCGGAATATAAATATTCCCCAGTTCATAGAGCCGTACCGACTTATTCCTTCTGTTATAATTAGTAGCAAGGCTGGTCAACATGCCGTTTAAAGAAACAGTCCTCATAATGGAAAAATCTTCCCCTAACGGATTAGCAATCGTAATCGCCCTGCGCAGTCCATCTTCTTCCGGAATGAGCAGCTTATCGAATACCTTAGGGCTCTCAAAAGAATAACACATCCCCTGTGAAAATCCGCAAAATTCCGCAATGTCCCTCGCCTTCTGTTCTATCCTTAACTTAAATGGAAGTTTTCCGGTAGTCGCTTCACCGCTTGGCAGGGAAACCGGGATCTTGTCATACCCATAAAACCGCGCCACTTCTTCTGCGATATCCGCCGTTCCCAACAAATCCTGACGGAAGCTTGGAACTTCAAGCATCTTTGTCCCTGCATTATATTTTAACTCTATCATCCGGAAAATGCCAAGCATTTCCCCTTCGGAAATATCCGTCCCCAGTAATTGATTGATCTTATCAGGACAAAATGGAATAGTTACCGGTCCTTTCATAGGCTGGCATACATCCGCCATACCGCCCACTACGTCTCCGCAGCCAAGTTCCTGGATTAACTGGCATGCACGGTTGATCGCCGCCTCAGCATTGTGGGGATCCAGCCCCTTTTCAAACTTGCCGGAAGCATCGGTGCGCAGGCCGATCCTCTTTGCGGATTTACGGATATTCGTACCATTGAAAGAAGCTGCTTCAAACAAGACCGTCTTCACATCATCCGTAATCTTAGAATTTTCACCGCCCATAATGCCTGCAATGCCAATTTCCTTCTCCGCATCACAAATCATCAGCACTTCCCGATCCAGCTTCCTCACCTGTCCGTCCAACGTCTGGAATTCATCCCCGTCCTTGGCGCGGCGCACGATAATTTTACGTCCTGCAATAGCGTCCAGATCATAAGCATGCATAGGCTGCCCATACTCTTCCATTACATAGTTGGTAATATCCACCAGGTTATTGATCGGACGGATCCCGCTGGCCGCCAACCGCCTCTGCATCCATTTCGGAGAAGGTGCAATCTTAATATTGGTACAGACTCTTGCCGTATATCTTGGACACAAATCCCCGTCCTGCACCTCTACGGAAATATAATCCTCTACCTTTTCCCCATTCTCTTTTACCGTCACTTCCGGTTCAACAAAAGGCTTACGGAAAGTGGCCGCCGCTTCCCTGGCAATTCCCAATACACTGTAGCAATCTACCCGGTTGGAGGTGATTTCATATTCAAATACCGTATCCCGAAGCCCTAACGCTTCTACGGCATCGCTTCCGACCTCTACATCCTCCTCAAAAATATAAATCCCGTATTCCGGCGCTTCCGGATACATTTCCCTTGTCATCCCCATTTCTTCGATGGAACACATCATTCCGCTCGAAGGCACTCCCCGCAGCTTCCCCGCTTTGATTGGAACCCCTGCTTCCGGCAAGGGGCCGCCATCATGGCCGCCCGCCACTTTGCCGCCGTCTAAGACAACCGGGACTTTATCTCCTTCTTTTACGTTCGGGGCTCCGGTCACAATCTGGATAACCTCATCCCCGACATTCACCTGGCATACAATCAGCTTATCCGCATCCGGATGCTTCTCTATTTTCTCTATCTGCCCAACAACGATCTTCTCCAGGTTTTTATCCAACCTCTCGTAGCCTTCCACCTTTGTTCCGGTCAGCGTCATCGCATCGCAATACTCCTGATCCGTACATTCCAGTTCCGGCACATATGCTTTGATCCATGATAATGCTGTATTCATATCCCTCCATCAATCCTTTCTTTCATCTGTCATCTACACTTGATTTTTCCCGGCCCGCCAAAACCTTTCCGCCTCTCCATTTGCTGTCAAAACTAGAACTGCTTCAGGAAACGGATATCATTTTCGTACAATAGGCGCATATCGTCAATTTCATATTTAAGAAGGGCAATCCTTTCCAAACCCACGCCAAATGCAAATCCCGTATATTCTTCCGGGTCAATCCCGCTCATCTGAAGCACATGGGGATGCACCATGCCGCAGCCCAATATTTCAATCCACCCGGATCCCTTACAGAACCTGCAGCCGCTGCCGCCGCACTTAAAGCAGGAAACATCCATTTCCGCGCTTGGTTCCGTGAACGGGAAATGATGGGGCCTGAACTTCACTTTCGTTTTATCCCCGAACAGCTCCTTTGCAAATTCCGCCAAAGTCCCTTTCAAATCCGCAAAAGTAATATGCTTGTCGATGACCAGCCCTTCAATTTGATGGAAAGAAGGGGAATGGGTGGCATCCACTTCATCGGAACGGAATACCCGGCCCGGGGCGATCATACGGATAGGGATCTTCCCTTTTTCCATCTCATGCACCTGTGTGGAAGAAGTCTGCGTCCGAAGCAGGATATCTCCCGTAATATAAAAAGTATCCTGTTCATCCTTGGCCGGATGCCCGTCCGGGATGTTCAATGCCTCAAAATTATAATAATCTTTTTCGATTTCCGGACCTTCCACTACTTCATAGCCCATCCCTACGAAAATCCTTTCCACTTCCTCTAAAGCGATCGTATTCGGATGCCTATGTCCCACGCTGTTTTTCTTCGCCGGAAGCGTCACATCAATGACTTCCGCCTTCATTTTCGCCTCACGCAAAGCTCTTTCCATTTTCTGCTTGGAAGCCTCCAACAGCCTTTCGATCTCTTCCCTCGTCTCATTCACCATCTGGCCCACCTTCGGCCTGTCCTCCGGCGCCACATCCTTCATGCTTTTCAATACCGCCGTAAGCTGCCCTTTCTTTCCGAGATAATTCACCCGTATCTCATTCAGCTTATCCAACTGTCCACTGGTTTCAATCTGTTTCAAAGCTTCCGCCTTAATCTGCGCCAATTTTTCCTTCATATATTTTTCTTCCTTTCCTGTATTTTTTTCGTCCTATACGCGGGACATTTATGCCCGAAGGGTTTTATTTCATAGGATTCGGGTATCAAAAAACCTGACATCGCATAAAAGCAATGTCAGGGACGAAACAATTCCGCGGTACCACCCATCTTCCCGCCATAAAAGGCAGGCTCTTTCTTCACTTAACGCGTGATTACGTCCCGTACTACTTATGCTGCCATGTTCCTACGGGAAGCTCCGGCGGGAAGTTCAGATTGCATCCGGGCTTAAGGGGGCTTCCAGCCGACGGCCTCCTCTCTCTGAAAGAAAATGCAATCCTCTCATAAGGCCTTTATCCAGCCTTATCTGCGCCTTCATAGCTTTTTTTCAACTGATTTTCATTTTAGTGAATCTTTTCCAACTTGTCAAGCCTCTTCGCCTTCCTGTAATAAGAAAAAAATTGATATACCGGTCCAAAATACCTGTTCACATAAGCCCCGATCATAATGATATAAATGCACATATAAAGCCAAAGCATAATAATCACAATCGTCGCCAAGTTCCCGTATGTACTGAAATTATTAATTTTCTCCACATAAATGGAAAACGCCCATGAAAAAACATTCCATAAGACCGCAGAAAACACCGCTCCCGGTATCTGATAAGTAAATTTTAACTTCTTGTTCGGTATATAGGCATACATCATGGCAAAACCGATAATCATAAAAGCCAGCACAAACAGCATACGGAAATTCATTAGGAAATCAAATATCTTCTCCGTCTGGGGAATATACCGGATAATCCCATTTACCAATGCATTCCCAAATACCACCAACACCAGTGAAAGCAGGATCACGGCAAGAAACAAAACGGTGTAAAAAGAAGCGATCCCTCTCACCACCAAATAGTTCCTGTCTTCGTCCACATCGTTAATCTCATTCAACCCCCGGCTCATAGCCAGCATCCCCTTTGCCGCCGACCATAATGTCGCCACTGCCGCCACCGAAACCACCCCTGCGGACTTTGCATACACGTCCCTGATAATGGAAACTACCAAAGAATCCACCGCATCCGGCGTAAGTTCCGTCACGAAAGTCATCAGATTGGCTTCCGTCAAAGATGTATATGGTATAATCGAACATAGCAAAATCAACATAGGGATCAGCGATAAAAATAAAAAGAACGTTGTACTCGCTGCAAATGCGCTGATATTCTTCTTATTCATCTGCCGGCTGAAATCCCTGCCGATATAAATCAACTTTCCTATCATAAACTGGTCATCCCTATCTTCCACCGCCGCCCCAACTTAGGCCAACAGCCATAATTTTTCCGTCCGGCTTTCATTCATACACATTCCGTATATCGCAGGAATCGTAAAAAAATGTCAGGATCCCCCCGCAGTCAAATCCTCTTTGCGCCATTTGCTTTGCACCGTTTTGGGACATCCCTACCCCATGCCCATAACCTCCGCCAGACAAACTATATCCTACCACAATATCGTCTTCTTTGCTAGTAGTAATGAAAAAATACCCGCTGGGAAGCAGGCTGGGCGAAGCCGCTTCGCTGCCGTCCTGCCGGACAACTTTGCTCACCCCGTTATTTAATACATAACGGATATTATGTTCCGATATTACCTTAAATGTATTTTCCGTACCCTCGATCAATAACTCATCCGCTACTCCCCCGCTCCCTCTTTTCACAATAGAAATATCCTTTACCTCGCCCAGCCTCTTTACCGGCCTGCTCTCAAAGCCCCCGTCCTCGTTTTTTGTCAATATCAGTTTTTCATTAGCCTCATACCGTCTTTGCATGGACGAAAGCAGTCGTCCTTCGTCCGCCTCTTTCGACTCGTAAATCCACCGGTACCATGACTCGCCGCTCTCATAGTCGGAGTCATGCACCTGCGAAATAAAAGACCGGAAGCATCCTTCTTCCGCAATTTCTTCCCCGGTATACCCCTCTTCTTCCTCCCCAATCCGTTTTGCCTGCAAATAGGAGGTATCTTCATCACTGCCCGACTTCCAGACATCCGCATCCGTTCCGAACCCGCAGGAAGTGGAATAATAATAAGAGCCGCACAGTTCTTCCCCATAGTACAGCAAATTCCCCGAAGTCTCCTTTACCGCCTTGGTCGTCTGGGCATTTTCCGCGATATTGTTATAGACCTGATAGCCCGCGCTATCGTCCACATGGGCCCCAAAACCGGCGATCCCGGAATGCAGCATATGCCGGTAAGCATACGTCCTGGCGCAGACAGCCTGCGCCTTTAACGCCTCTAACGGATAAGAAGCCGGCATTTCGCTGGGAACCACCGAGTACAAATATTCTTCCAATAAGAGTTCGTTCACGATGACCAAGCCATCCTTTGTTTTTGCAATTTCCATTTTCCCTCTATACTCCGGGTTCCCCTGCGCCCTTTCCACCGAAAGCAGCCTGATCCTCCCCGTCAAAGCTTCCGGTTCTATATAGATCCTTCCCCCCGTAAAAAACCCGCTTTCCCCATCCAGGGATACCACATCCCCTGCCTGATATTCCTCGCTTTCCATCCTGTCATACTCCCCATAGCGCAAGGTAAAAGCCGTATCCGCCGTCAATTCCACTTTTTCATGATAAGCTCCTTCATACCCTGTATTCTTAATCACCACCCGGATATTCTCCATCGCTTCATCCCGGGTAATCAGGCCGGCGCAGACAGCCCCCTCCTCCAATACGAAATCGGTAAAATCATAACCGATACGCAAATCCTCCCGGCTGCCTTCCTCCAGTTTCCCATACAACCGGTAAACAGCCATCCCTTCTTCATAAGGATACTTTCCCTTCCCTTCAATTTCAATTACACCATCCCCTATGCTCAAAATCTTCCCATTTATTTTTTCCCCTTTGACCTTCACCGACTGCAGCTTTCCATCCGCAAAAGCCAGATCCCCAATTTGCTCCCTCTGTCCTGCTTTTGCCTTTTCATACGGGAACCGGATTTCATAGCCATGGTAAAAAACCTGTATCTCCTTCCCTTCCCCGGCCTCCATGATCCAAATATTTTCCAGATCCATCCCCCGGTTGATTGCCTCTCTTATTGTCAGCAGCGTATCCCCTTTTTTATAAACGCGGATTCTCTGATATTTGTTATGTTCAAAATCATCTGAACGGTAAAAATATATTCCTTCTTCCGCCAGCAGCTTCCCCTTCTCCAATCCGTCCCCTTCCTGATCCGTTACCTCGCTTCCACATCCCAGCACCGTTACATCATCCCTTTGAATGACCTCCTCCATTTCCCAAAATGCAAGAAGGGCGTCATACATTCGGTACCAGTCTTCCATAAGTATTTGGAATTCATCCTGATATTTTTTCCTATATTCCTTCCTCAGCTCTTCAATGAATTCCCTTTGCTCTTTTCTTTCCCCCGAATCCGGCTCTCCCTCGGGGGATTCCCCTGTATCTGCCTGCTGATCCCCGGAAGGGGCCACACCCTCCATCCATCCTGCAAACTGTCCATAAGTGAGGCAACTTTCCTTATCCGTTTCCAGAATTTCCCGCCATGCCTCATATCCTCCCCGCTCATCCCCCTGTTTATTTAATTCTTCATCCAACGCTTCCGCCAAAACCACAGCATCCTGCAGCCTTATGTATTTGCCCTCCGGCTGCTCGACCATATTCATGCGGATGCTAACTGCAAAGATATAACCAATCGTAAATAAACCGATTATAATCAGCGCTGTTTTCCAAAGAATCCTCTCATTCTTGTTCATCCACTATCCCCCGATCCTATTCCGGCAAAAAACCGCTTCCGGCCAAGTTCATCCGTTCCAAAATTAAGCATCGTCCTATTGCGCATCCTCCGAAAAAAAGCAGCCGTTACGGCTGCTTTTCTTTTGTAGTATACTACAATATTTCCCCAAAATGCCGGTTCTTGTACTTTGACTCCTAGCCCAAGCTAGGTGGGTAACCGCAACCTTGCTTTTGCCTTCCCCTCCAATCCTCAGCGAGTGGGGGCTTGACAGCCACAAGGCGATATAGGAATCCCGTTTAAAGTAAATGTAGGTTCAAAATAACAAGAGTTATCGCACATTTCAGGTTATTTCTATTATATCCAATCATGTAGGAAAAAACAACTGCAAATTTTGGTATTTTACATAACGGAGGCTTTGGACAGACTAAGGACAGACTATCAAACCGGCCGTTTTTTAACCGGCCTTGTATATCCCCTCCAATTCCTCTTTTGTCAATCTCCTTCCTCTTACAAGCGTCTCTTTTGCAATGCATCGTAAGATATTCTTTTGTTTCTCTTTATCCGGTATCCGGCTGCGGATTTGCTCTCTTACGCCATTCATCCACAGAAGGATATCGTCGATATCGTCAGGGATACACTCTTGGATCCTTTTTTTCAGTTCTACGGCAAAAGCAGGGGACAGGCCGCCTGTACTGACGGCTGCACACATCCGGCCGGATGGGATCATAGCCGGAAAAATAAAATCGCAGATATCCTGCATATCCACGGCATTTACCGGGATATGCCTTGTACGGCAGATACCGGCAATCCTTTCATTCTCGCTCCGCTCTTCCGCAGCGATTACGAAAACGGGCAGGGAATCCAAATCTTCTTCCGCAAAGCAGCGGTTTTCTATTCTGACGCCGTCCATTTTTTCTATTTGAGGAAGGATATGGGAAGAAACAACATGAAGGCTGGCCCTAAACGGCGTCAACCGCTCTATTTTTTCCAACGCATGTATCCCGCCCCCACAGATTAAGACTTCCCGGCCTTGTATATCCATAAACATAGGGAAATAGCTCATCGCATCCTCCGTCCTTGTACAATCCCTTCCTTCTATAAACAAATCCGCAAAAACGCCGGCCCGGAAGACAGGAAAGGTTATACGATAGATATTGTTTGCTTTTCCATCGTTTCATAATAGTACTGACGGCCGCATTCCGTTTGGAATGACTTCACCGTAATACCATAGAGTTTCTCAAAAATATCCGAAGCCATCATATCTTCCGGCGTTTTACAGGCAATCATCCTACCCTCCTGCATGGCGATGATCTGGTCGGAAACTTTTAATGCAAGCAGGATATCATGCAAAACAAGGATAACCGCCTTGCCGCTCCCGGCCAGCCCTTTTATCGTCTCTGCAAACTTCAACTGCTGTCCAATATCCAGATATGTAGTCGGTTCATCCATAACAATAGCCGGCGCCTGTTGGGCAAGCGCCATGGCGATATATACTTTCTGCCTCATACCGCCTGAAAGTTCCCCCATTTGTTTTTCCGAGAGTTCCCAAATCCCCATTTGTTTCATAGCTTCTTCAGCAATCAGATAATCCCTTTCCTTATACTTTCTGGGATAGCTTAGATAAGGGAACCTTCCATGGAGTACCATGCGGCCGGCCGAAATATCGGGGATATTTTTCCCTTGAGGCAGATAAGCCGCCTTTTTTGCAAGTTCCGCTTCTTTCATCTTCCTTATGGAAATCCCTTCTATCGTAACATCGCCTCTCCAAATCGGAAGAAAACCAAGCATGACCCGCAGAAGCGTACTCTTCCCACTGCCGTTGCCGCCGATCACCGTAGTGGTCTTTCCTTTTAGCGCCGTAAGATTTACGCCGTGCAATATTTCTTTTCTGCCGTATCCCGCATACACATTTTTCATTTCAATCATTCCTGTGTCCTCCTTTATAACGGATCAGCAAAAGCAGGAACACAGGGCCTCCGATCATCGACATCAGGATGCCTACCGGAAGTTCATAAGGCGCAAATAAAAGCCGGGATATCAGATCGCACAGCGTTACAAATCCTGCGCCTGATATAGCGCACAAAGGCAACAGCTTTCCACTTTCGTTTCCCGCCAGCCTGCGGGCAAAATGTGGAACGATCAATCCCACAAAGCCTAACAATCCGGCAAAGCTTACCGCCGCCCCCGCCAGCAAAGCCGCCAGAGCTAAGAAAAGCAGGCGGTATTTCCCTACCGGAAGCCCCACTCCCTGCGCCGTCTCATCGCCAAGCGTTACCACGTCCAGTTCATTGCAGAGGGTAAACAAAAGGACAAACGCAAATAAAATCAGAAGGACAGCCGGAATCAGACGGGTATAAGAGACTGAGGAAAAACCGCCTACGCGGAAGTCTATACTGAGCATGGCAACATCCGTATCCAATACCGTTATGGATTCACAGACAGCATTCAAAATACTGTTCAATGCCACACCCCCTAAAATCACCGTAGTCTTGGAAGCATTGGTCCGGAAAGAAAACAGGAAGATTGCCGACACGGTAATGAGGCTTCCGGCGAACGCCGCAATAGAAACCCTATATCCGGACAAGGCTCCAAACGCACAGCATATCGTCACTCCTAAACCGGCTCCGGCATTTACTCCGATAATCCCCGGCGACGCCAGTTTATTAGCAAGCACATTTTGCAGCACTGCGCCCGAAGCAGCTAATGCCGCCCCGGCGGACAAAGCGGCAATGGTGCGGGGAAGCCTTGCATACAATATTATGCTACGGCTCATCCCTTCCCCCGTTCCACATAAAATGCGGAACAGCTCCTCCGGCATGATACTGACGTTCCCCAAACAAAGGCTCAAACCCGCCGCCATAAGACAGGCAAATACGGACCCGCCGAAAAACAACCGCCAGCTTTTTCCCTTATTGCGCATATAAAAGCTCCTCCAGCGTCTCATAAGCTTCCGCCCAGCGCGCGTTCGGCTTCAGGTTATAAAGATGCTTGTCCAGCAAATACACCTGCCTGTTTTTTACCGCATCCAATTCCATCCAAAGAGGGTTTTCCCGAAACATATTTTCAATATTCCCCTTTGTCCCCTCCGTATCGTCACCGGACTGCACGATAAAGATTTTATCCGGATTTTGAAGCATAATGCTTTCTATGCTCAAATTTTCCAAAAGGCTCTCGTCCCCGTCGGCAATATTAATGCATCCGAAACTTTCCAGCATTTCTCCCAGTACATTCCCATTGCTGTTTTTAGCGCGTATGCTTGTCGCGGAAGCCCGCATCACTAAGACGGTCTGCGTTTCTTTTCCTTCATTCCTCTTAAGGATATCGTCAATCCGTCTTTCGATATCCGTTCCGTATTGCTCATAGAGCTCCGGCCGGCCTGTAATGTCCGTACAAATCTTTAATACACGCAGATAGTCTTCAAAACAGGCGACATCAAAATAAGCAACGGTTATTCCCGCGCCTTCCAGCGACTGCCGCCATTCCAAATGCTGGGGAGTATTGACGCTGGCAATCACAAAATCAGGATCGGCGCCAAGAAGCAGTTCCAGGCTAAGTCTTTTTGTTTCACCCAAATTCACCGTATCCTCCGCCAATGGCAGATCAAAATCTTCAAAAGCGTCAATCGGCGCCGCGCACACCGTCCCTCCTGCAAGCACCCACATATCCGCATAGCTTCCAAGCAAAGAAGCCACCCTTTCATAAGAACCTACGGTAACTTCCCTGCCCAGGTCATCGGTAAAGGTATATTCCCCTTTACCGGCCGCGGTATGGCCCGCCCTCCCGCAGGCCATAAAACAACATCCGGTTATTGCCATGATCCAAAATAAAACGATATATTTCTTCAGCAAGTCGCGCCTCCCTTTACTTTCTTTTCCAGAACTGCCGATTTATCAATGGACGCATGTAATAATTTATCCTGTACATAGTCAAATCCCAACCGGTTCACCGTGTCCGCAAACCGCTCTCCCGTCGTTCCTTCATCGCGGAAAAACAAGATTGCACGCTCCACAGTATCCAGGACTTCTTCTTCGCTGACAAACAATTTATCCAAAGGACGGCCATTGGCTATCTTTTTACCCCATCTTCCGCCAATATAGATTTTATAGCCGTCCATATATTCTGCGGTAACGCCGAATGGGCATTTGCCCTTGCAGCGTCCGCAGCCGTTGCAGACAGCGTCGTCCACTTTCAGCATGTCGTTCTCTACCTTTGCCACTTTCACCGGACAGCCCATTTCCACCTGACACTTTTTACAGCCGCGGCATTTGGAGTAATCGAACATCGGCACACGCTGGCCAATAATGCCCAAATCGTTTAAATCCGGTTTCACGCAATTGTTCGGGCATCCTCCTACTGCAATCTTAAACTTATGAGGTAAAACTACATTACGATAGCCTTTGTAAAAACGCTCGTGTATTTTTTCACTTAAATCAAACGTATCGATCAACCCATACTGGCAAGTCGTCCCTTTACAAGATACTACCGGGCGTACTAAAGAACCCGTCCCTCCGGTTTCCAAATTATTTTGCGCAAGATACGCAATCAGCGGATCAATATTTTCATAAGGGACGCCCTGTATTTCCATTGTCAGCCGGGTCGTCATCGTAATTTCCCCACTGCCGAAACGCTCTGCGCCTTCCGCAATGGCGCGATGTTCTTCCGTCGTAATCTTACCGTTCCTCGTTATGACGCGTACATTGAAAACATCATCGTAACGCTTATCCTGCAGACAGCCAAGACCTTTCACCCGCCTGATCTCTTCAGGAGGCAGCTTCCCGCCTGCAGCAACAACCCTCTTTATCTTATTGAACGTCGCGCCGCCTTCCAAGACTTTGGTATTGGTAAATCCTAATGCCTTAAGTTTATTCTGGGCCAGATACCCCCTCTTCCCTCTTGCACAGACAAGAAGCAGTTTTTCGTCCTTGCCGTATTTTTCCGAGGCCTCCTCCGCTTTCGTCAGATCGAACCAATCCGCGCCTGGCAATGTAGGAGCCGGATGGGCATCCACCAGCTTATATCCGTCTGCAGCCCCTGCCGCATATTCTGCCGGGGTAAAAGAATCCAGACGTCCGCTCATTTTATTCAAAAGAATGCCGCATGCCGCCGCAAACGGATGGATTGCCGTGGAAAACGGCGGGGCATATGCAAAGTCCATCGTAAGGAAATCTTCCGCCTTACAGCCCATAGAGATTCCGGCAACGGCAATATCCGTCATCTTATCCACCGCGCCGCTCCCAATCACCTGTATCCCCAACAGTCTGTGGGTAACTTCATCGGCAATCAGCTTAGTGATAAAAATGCCGGAACCGGGATAATAATGCGCCTTATCATCCGTCACACAAAGTACGGAGACTACATGAAAACCTTCCGCCTCCGCCTGTTCCTGCGTCAACCCTGTTTTAGCCGCATTCAGTCCGTCCGTCAGCTTCACCACGCCCGTCCCCAGACAGCCGCCATATGCCATTTTGCTTCCGCCAAGGCTCAACGCCAGAGCGCGCCCTGCTATATTGGCTGTGGAACCCATTGCCGACCATTGCCTTTTCCCCGTGATACGGTTTTTTACAAGGGCGCAGTCGCCTACCGCATAAACATCCGGCAGATTCGTCTGCTGATATTCATCGGTGACTATGCATCCTCTTTCCATTTCGAGCCCGGTCCCATTCAGGAATTTGGTCGCCGGACGGATCCCTGCCGCCAAAACAACCAAATCCGCCGGCAGCATACCAGCCCCTGTCTGTACGCCGCTTACCTCTTCATCGCCGGCAATCGCATGAAGAGCCGTCCCGGTTAAAATACGCATTCCTTTTTCTCTAAGCCGGCGACGGACATAATCCGCCATTTCACTGTCAAATATGTTCGGCATCAATTGGGCCGCCATATCCACCACCGTTACCATAATCCCCCTTGCCATAAGGTTTTCAGCCACCTCAAGGCCAATAAACCCGCCGCCTACTACCACGGCGCGTTTGCATCTTTTTTCTTCCGCATATTTTCTGGCTTCAATGGCGTCCTCCGGAGTACGGACCGTAAATACTCCCAAAAGCCCGGTTCCTTCCACGGGAGGAATCGATGGTTCCGCTCCCACTGCGATTACCAATTTATCATACGCAACCGTCTGCATCCCGTCCGCCTGCACGGAAATGGTCTTTGCGACAGCATCCACCGCCACCACTTCACTGTCCGTATGTACTTCCGTCCCCGTCAAACCCATGAACTTTGCCGGGGTATTCACGATCAACTCTTCCCTGGTTTCAATAGCTCCCCCAATATAGTACGGAAGCCCGCATCCCGCATAGGATATCTCTTTTCCCTTGGTATAAATGACAATTTCATCCTGTGGATTCTCCCGCTTCCATTTTGCCGCCACTTTTGTCCCGGCTGCCACGCCGCCGATAATCACTACTTTCATACCCGTCCTTCTCCTATCCAAATATTTTTATTTCATCATTGTTCAGTAATTTGATTATATAATATATATATGATAAAATCAAATTATTACATCTTATGATTTAATAACATTATATTATAAAATTACAAGGAGCCAGTTATGCTAGATTTCCGCATCGCCACCTTTTTAACCCTTTATCAGGAAATGAATTATCGAAAAACCGCCAAAATTCTGAATATGACTCAACCGGGCGTTACGCAACACATCCACTATTTGGAAAAATTTTATGGAATTAAACTATTTATATACAACGGGAGGACGCTGTCAAAAACGAAAAATGCAGAAATATTCAAACGACATATAGACAGCATGATGGCAGAAGAACATGCCATGCGTCAGGAATTCTCGGAAAAGGAAGGGCTTTTCCTAAATATAGGGGCAACCAAAACCATCGGTGAATTCGTACTGATACCGGAAGTACGGAAATTTCTATCAAATGACGGCCACAGCATCAACTTTGTAATCGACAATACGGAAACCCTGTTGCGCATGCTGGAAGACTCCCGGCTTGACTTTGTGGCCGTGGAAGGCATTTTTGACAAAATGAAGTATAAATACAAGCTCTTTAAAAAGGAAAACTTTGTTGGAATCTGCGCAAAAAACCACAAGTTTGCAGGAAAAAAAATAACGTTGAATGAACTTTTTAAGGAAACATTAATCATCCGCGAACGCGGTTCCGGTACGCGAAGGCTTCTTGAGCAGGCAATTGCCGATCGGGGATTTACACTGGAGCGTTTCCGGCGGGTTGTTTCGATCAGCAATTTTTCCGTTATCACCGAAATGGTGGCCCATAACGAAGCGATTACCTTTGCCTATGAACCCGTAGCCCGCCACCGAGGCGGCCTTGCCACTTTTGAAGTAGAAGATCTGCAGATTATAGGGGAGTTTCATTTTGTATACTGCAACGCCGCTATCGCAGAAGAAAAAATACGGCTGTTCTTTGATGCAGGGCATATATAGGATGAGCCAAGCATCAAAAGGCCCATCCGGCGGCTCCGCCTGGCAGATTGCACAAAAGGATTTTGTGCAAACGGCTTTTGCACGATGGAGAGGA
>CAOKPU010000061.1 GCA_948470755.1 uncultured Lachnospiraceae bacterium
CGGAGCGCGGCTGCGACAGCAGCCATTTTCCTCTTGCGCGCAGTGCGCATCCTCCCGGAGGGTTTTCGTATCATAGGAAATTGCAAAGCAATTTCCTATGATACGAAAAAAGGCATCCCCCGCCATAGCCTGATATGACGTTGGATCCCCTTTCCGCCTTCGTTCCATCCGTTCTTTTACATTGTCCTTTACCTGAAAAACATATAATACGCAATATGTCGTCCTGCAATATACGGCACATAAGCGCTTAAAAAAATCCCCTTAAGCTTTCAGTTTAAACTGTCCAACCAGCTCTTCCAGATTTACCGACTGGGCGGACAACTCCTCACTCGTTGCCGAGGTTTCTTCAGCCGCCGCCGAATTGCTCTGGATCACTTCGGCAATCTGCTCGACACCCATTTCAAGTTGTTTCATCGCTTCTGCCTGGGAATCGGACAATTCACTGATCTCTTTTGTAGACGATGCCAGCATTTTAATGCCTCCGATCACGGATTCAATAGCCGCCGTCGCTTTTGCCGTAATCTCATTCCCGTATTCAATTTCTTGAATGGAATTCTCAATCAGCTTCTTCGTATTGATTGCCGAAGTTGCACTGTCAGAAGCCAGCTTCCCAATCTGATCTGCCACAACCGCAAAGCCCTTGCCGGCTTCTCCTGCCCGCGCCGCTTCAATCGAAGCATTCAGCGACAAAAGATTCGTCTGGGAAGCAATATCTTCAATTGCCGCAATAATATTTGCAATTTCTTTGGAAGTATCATTAATACGTTCCATCGCCTGATTCAAGCTCTTAATATCCTCATTGCTCTTTTCCGCCTCGCGTTCGAATTCCTCTGCGCTTCGATAAGATTTATTCGCCTTGTCCGAAGCATCCACTACCGTTTCCGTAATATTCTGGATCGTCGCCGTCAGTTCTTCCACCGAACCAGCCTGGTCGGTCGCCCCTTCCGCCAGCGACTGCGCGCTCTCCGCCATCTGGGTCGCCCCTAAAGCCACCTGCTGGGACGCCTCGTTAATCTGCCCAAGCGCTTCGCTTAACGAATCGGTAATCTGTACAACAGCTACATCCAGGGCTTTGAAATCACCCTTAAATTCCACTTTGGAAGAAACATTAAAGTTCCCTCCGGCCATTTCGCCAAATTCCCTGCCCAGCTCCTTGATATAAAGCTGCAGCATAGCCGCCGCCTCTTTAAAGGAGTCGGTCATCTCGCCAATCTCATCCGGATACATTTTCTCTATCTGGATGTCCAAATTGCCTTTTGCCAGCTCTGCCGAAGCATCCCTTACCTTAATGATCGGCTCCGCAAAAAGTTTCGCAACAAACCCGGCAAACCGCATGGAGATAAATACTGCCACCGCTATAATAAGGGCCATAACAGCAATCAGCAGATAAGTCTGCATCGTCAAATTGCCGGACACTTTATTTCCCAGCTCCACATTTAAATCGATCAAATCCTCCACCGCATCGGTCAGCTTCTTTAACGTAGGTTTTCCTTCCGTAAGCAGAAGTTCAAAAGCTTCTTCATTCTGATTTACCAACGCCAAGTCTTCCACTTGTTTAAAAATATTGCGGTAGAGCGGCAGCGTTTCATCTATAATTGCAATTAGCTCCAGCTCTTCCGGCGTATTGCAGTTCTTCTCCATAACCTCAAGGGCTGCATCCGTTTTTGCCTGCATTTCATCCAGTTCGGCCGCAGACTCTTTTAAGGCCGCATCATCCTGCTGTAAAATAATCTCCCTCACGATTGCCGGTTCTTTATTCAAATATGTACTGAAAATACCAATCTCACCCTGTGAAAAACCATTGTCTATTAGCGCGTTGCTGTATTGAACATCGCTGCGCAATATCATAAGGAGTCCCAACACGCCGGAAATGCTTGCTACGGCTACTACCAATGCAAAACAATACTTTAACTTTTTTTCTACTTTCATCACTTTAATCTTTTCTAACATAAACTCTCCTATTCTCACCTAAGGGCAAAAATGTAATTCATACACTCTTGCATTAAAAAACGCCAGCCGCAACGATGCGGCATTATTTCCCATCCTGCAGCAAAGCGTTTGCTCCTTCCATATCTCCATCCCGCTTATTTTCTTATCACAGCTTACATACCGTACCATATTCTACTATCAAGGTCCTGATCAAACTGTGCCATATGTCAGATTGCCCTTCTGGCACATTTCCTGCATCAATGTCATCACAGTAAAAGCTTTCTGGTCAGATTATATCATTTTTCACTAAAATACACAACTATATTTTCTAAAATAACGGTAAACCGTATAATAGTCCGGCCTTGCGGCTTTCCTGACGCCTTTGCTTTCGGCTTCATTTACTTCAATACTTTTAACATACCCCCGCAGATCAGTTTATGCATCTGCTGCCTGCTGCATCCGCTCTTTTCCCCTCCATCCGAGATATAAATAATATAAATGATGACCCGGGAAGCAATTTCCATACTTACATAATCCAACGGCAGTTCCTTATTTATATCTCCATTTTCTATGCCTACTTGGATCATCCGGGCGATCACATCCCTGGGCATACAGACGTCCTGATCCCTTTCCTTAATTTTCTTTTGCAATACTTTTCCAATCAGCCCGTTGTCCGATATCAGATGGATGAATTGGATCAGGCAGTCCCTCTTTTTGATTTCCCGGTCTATGCAGCATAAGAGAAACCGCATGGTTTCTGAAAAATCTTTCACTTCCTCCAATTTTTCTATCATCTGCCTGCATATCAAATCGATATGGTACAGCATGGCGCTGCTTATGATTTCTTCTTTATTCCGGAAATATTCATAAGCAGTCCCCTTGCCAATGCCCGCACGGTCCGTAATGTCGGAAACCTTGATTTCCTTCACATCAATATTTTCAAAAATCAATTCCTCTACCGCCTCATACAAAGCTTTTACTTTTGGAGACAGTTCTTTCTTGCCCTTCATTCCTCTTTCTCCTTCTTTTCCCTCATAAAGATATCATAAATGCAAGGAACTACGATCAACGTAAGCAATGTGCCATATATCAGGCCGCCTATGGTTACGATCGCCATCGGCTTTCCCATCTCCGACCCCATATCATGGCTGAACACCATAGTCGAAAGGGCCAGGATTGTCGTCAAAGCAGTCATAAGCACCGGCCTTAGCCTTGTACGCCCCGCTTCGATAATGGCCGCCTTCTTCTCCATTCCCGCTTCCCTCAATTGGTTCACGTAATCCACCAGGACAATCCCGTTATTTACGATGATGCCGGAAAGCATGACAAAACCAATCAGGGCGATGATGCTTACCTCGCTTCCGCTAAAATACAGCCCAAAGAAACCTCCCGTAAAGGCTAACGGCACCGTAAACATGATAATGAACGGCGACAATAACGACTGGAACTGGGCAACCATGATCAGATACATGAACAACAGGGCCAAAATAAGCATCAGCGTTACCTGTTCCATTGCATCAGTGATCATCTCGTTTTCACCGCTCATCACAAGAGTATAGCCCTCCGGCATCTCATACGCATCCAGCCTTTTCTGCAACTCCTGGGATACCAGCCCTATATTGTACCCATCCGCAATTGCTGCGCTCACTCCTATGTAACGGTTCTGGTCTGCACGGTTGACCGCATCCGGGGACTGCTTCGTTTCAAAATCTGCAATATCCGCCAGCACGATTTTCTCCTTCGTCCCATCCTGCTTTGTTACATCTATTTTTATCCTTTTTATCGTATCTCTTGTAAGTGCGATATCATTGGCGTTCTTTACATAAACATCGTAATCCCTGATTTCCGTTTCCAATGTGGTGGCGCTGGAGGCATCGGCCAGCTTGGCCGCAATCTGCTGGAATATCTGCGCCACCGTCAACCCATGCTCTATCGCCTTATCCCTGTCAATGATAATGCGCAGTTCCTCCGTAGAATCCTCCATACCGTCGGAAACTTCCGTCGTCCCTTCCGTTTCACGTACAATCCGGGCAATGTCCGCAGCAATCGTCTGCAGCGTGTCGATCTCCCGTCCTCTGACCTGAATGGAAATCCCGCTGCCTCCAAGCGCGCTCATATCCATGGAAGAAGTATTGATTACCAGCTCCGCTTCCTCAATATCCGCCGTCAATTCTTCAATTTTCTTTGCCAGTTCGTCCCCGGTCAGCTCTTTATCTTCTTTTAAAGTAATATAAATCTCCGTTACATTGTCCGAGCTATCCCCGTTCCCCGTCAATAAAGTCAGGCTCGATGCGCTCGCCATGGCCCCCACGTCCACCACATCGTCAATAGAACGGATCCTCTCTATCACCTCATCTGTCACTTCGGCTGTCTTTCTTAAAGGCGTCCCATCAGGCATAGATACGCTTACCGTTATCTGCGTACTTTCCATGTCCGGCATGAACGCGGTTCCCCTGGACATTGCGGCTGCCGCGCTGACGATCAGCAAAACCAGGACGAAAAGCAGCGTCACAGGTTTTAACTTTAAGGAAATCCTCAGCACCTTTTCATATCCGTTTACCAATGCCCCAAAAAACCTGTCTTCTTTCTGTTCTTTTGTCTTTGTCAATATCTTAGACGCCATGGCCGGCACTACCGTCAGGGCGATCACAAGGCTGGCCAGCAGGGAATAGGCAATGGTAAGCCCCATGTCCACAAACAACTGCCTTGTGATCCCTTCGGTAAACACAATAGGCAAGAATACGCATACCGTCGTAAGAGTGGAAGCCATGATCGCCCCGCCTACCTCCTTCGCACCTTCGATGGAAGCCTCCCTCATACTCTTTCCTTCGCTGCGCATCCGATATATATTTTCAATGACTACAATGGAATTATCCACTAACATCCCTACTCCCAGCGCCAGGCCGGAAAGGGAAATAATGTTCAGCGTTATCCCGCTGAAATACATACATACCACCGCCGTCACAAGGCTGACGGGAATAGAAAGCGCAATAACAAGCGTAGGCCTTAAATCCTTTAAAAATACGATTAATATGAAAATGGCAAGAAATGCGCCAAAAAGCACGTTGCTGATTACGGAATCCATTACCATATCAATATATATCCCCTGATCCATCAGGATGATGATGGAAAGATCTTCGTCTTCTTCCGCCATTTCCTCAAATCTGTCCTTTAATTTATCGGACACATCCCCGGTGGAATAGCCGGTCTGCTTCTGTATGGTAAGAAGAATGCCCGCGCTTCCATTAATGTTCGTATAGATTTCCTCGGAATTATCCGTCATAAACACGTCCGCCACATCGGCGAGAGTAATAATATCCACCCCGTCCATATCCGGGTTCATGATGGGCATAGCCGCCAACTCATCAATATCCGCCGTCTTATCCCCCACACGCACCAGATAATCAATGCCTTCCTCGGTCACATATCCGCCGGGCATGGAAAAATTCTGTGCAGCGAGCAGGGATTTTATCGTATCTGCCGTAAGGATATCATTCATATCCGCGTTGGCGTACGCATCTTCCCTGGCCTCTTCCAACTGCTCTTCCCCTTCTTCTAACTGCTCTTCCCCTTCTTTTATCTGATCCAGAGCTTCTTCCAACTGTTTTAATCCATCATCAATCTGCTCCTGGCCGGATTCCAATTGTTTTTCCCCTGCTTCAATCTGACTTTCCGCCGATTTGATCTGCATCTCGCTAAACTCTAACATAGACTGCGCATTGGCGATTTCCACCGCTGCCTCCAGATTCCCTTTATACAACTGGTTTAACCCGTCATCTACCTTCACAATATTCTCATTTACCGTATTGAGCGTCTCTTGTAAAGTAGCCAGATATGCTTCCACCCCAAGGCTCATCGTGCTGGCGCTGATGGCGTCTTCCAGCTTCCGCACCTGTTCCTCGATCGCAGGGATCTGTTCTTCAATGACTGCAATCTGTTCTTCCAGTACATGAAGCTGCTGTTCCAGCTCTGCCTTCTTAGCCTGCAGCTCCGCCTCATCTCCCTGTGCCAAAATAGCTGTCAATTGATCCTGCAGAGCATCCCTTTGCGTCCGAAGCCCTTCCAAAGAAGCCTCTGCCGCCGCCTTTGCCGACTCCATCCCGGGCATTAGTTCGCTCACCGGCGTTTCCGAAGGAATATCTATCTTCAAAGCCGCCCCGATCGCCCCTTTTATCTCTTCCGGAAGATCCCCAAATGTAAGCCCGTTATCGCTATACGCACGCATGGCTTCGATCACTCCGCTTAAGGCGGCAATACCGTTTTCCGCTTCCTGGATTCCGGCATCCATCTGGGCAAGCGCATCTTTGAGCGTTGGGATGCTGTTTAAAGCCGCATCAATCTGGGCTATCCCTTCTTCCAACTGGGTCTTGCCGTCCAATGCCTGCTGGCGGCCCTCCTGCGCCTTTTGAAGCCCTTCTTTCGCCTGCTGCAGCCCCTCCTGCGCTTTTTCCAGCGTTTTGATCTCCATGGTAATATTCATCTTAGTGGCTTCCAGATCCGCCTTCGCCGTCAAAAGCTGAGTCTCCGCTTCCGCTAGTTTCCTAGCCGCTTCCCCTTTTTTTTCCGCCAGTTCGTTTTTTCCGTCTTCCAGCTTTGATTTATTTTCTTCCAGTTCCGCTTTATTGTCCTCAATTTCCTGTTTGCTGTCGTTCAATTCATTCTGGGCATCCATCAGATCCGCCCGGCCATCTTCAATCTCTTTCCTGCCGTCCGCTAACTCTTTCCTGCCGTCTTCCAGCTCCTCTTCCTTTTCCTCCAATTCACTGTCAATATAGCCGAAAACCTGCGCGTTGATCGCATCGATCTTGTCCTGGCGGATAATGACATTAACGCTTTCTTCCAGAAGGCCTGTCGCCCCCGCCGAAGCCACTCCCTCGATGCTTTCCAGTTCAGGGACAATCGTATTTTTCGCCAAATCGCTGACTTGTGCAGTGTCAGCCCCTTCTTTGCCCACAGCCGCAACCATCACAGGCATCATATCCGGGTTCAGTTTCATAATAATAGGATTTCCTACCGAATCATCCCAAAAGCTTTTTATCTGATCCAGGTTCTCCCTTATTTCAAGGGATACGGAATTCATGTCCGCCCCTTGGGCAAATTCCAGGATAACCATAGAATAATTCTCGCTGGATACAGAACTGATGCTTTCTATATTGCTTACTGTTGCCATAGAAGATTCCACTGGCTTTGTCACTGTCATCTCCACCGTTTCCGGGCTTGCCCCAACATATGTAGTCATTACGATCACGTATGGCAAACTAATATTGGGCAGCAGATCCGTTGTCATTTTTGTAAATGACACAACTCCCAGCACAATTGCCATAATCACCCCAACTAACACTGTGTAAGGTTTTTTTACACTAAATTTTGAAATCATAAACACAACCTGACCTTTCTATAGCCTGCATCCGTATGCTCATTTTTCTGCCCGACCAGTCAGTCGGCAACGATTTCATTATATTTATCTTTTTAAAAAAAGTCAATAAATCCTTTTCTAAAAATTCAATAAAAAAAGTGTACGGCCCTCTGAATGATCAGAAGCTTAACACTTTTTTATTTTGAAACTTACCCTGTTTATCTCTTTATTGTTTTTTTCAATTTCCCTTTTATCCTCTGCAGGGCATTATCCGCAGATTTTTCATCCTTGCCCAGCACTTTGGCTATCTGTACATAACTCATCCCTGTCAGGTACAGATCGAGCACCTGTTTTTCAAATGTACTCAATTCCCTTTCTATAGTTTTCTCCAGATTCTCTACGTTTTCTTTGTCTATCATCATTTCCTCCGGACTCAGCTCCGCTTTCGACGCCAGGAAACTGACCAGTTCCACATCTTCTCCCTGCCCATTTCCCGACGCCACGTGGCTGTATAAGGAAATATATGAATTGAGCGGCGCATGTTTCTTCCGTCCGGAAGCCTGTACCGCCGTATACATCTGCCTCGAAATGCATAAATCGGCAAATGTGAAAAAACTGGCGTCGCGGCCGCTGTCGTAATCCCTTACCGCCTTAAAAAGCCCGATCATCCCTTCCTGGATCAAATCGTCATTATCCGCCCCTAAAATATACATGGATTTCGCTTTGTTTTTCACGAGATCTTTATATTTTTCCATAATGTAGTCAATAATATTTTCATCTCCGTCACGCAGATGCAGAATCAATTCCTCATCGCTGCATTGTCCGTAAAAATCCTGCATATCCACTCCTTTTTGTTTGATACCAATTATTGGATGATAATGGCCTCCCCATCATATTCGTAATCCATTTCCGGTTCCTCCATTTTTTCCTCTTCGGCGTTTTCCTGTATACTTTCTTCCGGCATCCCTGGTTCCGGCTCCTTTTCATCCTGCCCGGCAGGTTCCACCACCACCGCTTCCTGCGCTGCTTTCCGCGCATTTTCTTCCGCTTTTTTCTCTTCCCTCACCCTTTCTTCCACGGATGTCTCTTCTTCTATCCATTTACCATCCTCCATATGGGAAATCATCTCCATACCCGGAGAATTATCGCTGACGCTTCCTTCCTCGGCCCGGTTGCCGCTTATGCTCCCTTCCAGCCCATTGCCGCTGACGCCTGCCTCCGGCTGGTTTTCCGGCATCCCTATATAATTGCCGCTAACCGTAGGCTCGGCAAGACTGTCCTTTTCCATAATTTGAATCATCCGGCTCGCCAAATGTTCTGCCAGCACTCGATATCCGTCCGGATTGCCATGCACCCCGTCCGGCATATAACGGGAAATAATCCGGGCGTCATGGGTATCCAACAGATTAGAATTATACAAATCAATGACCTCAATCCCATACTGCGCGGCCAATTCTTTTACTGCTTTGGCAAACACAGACTGCGGCAAAAGATAATCCCTCTGGTTTCTCAAATAATCATGCAATACATTAGGCAGCGGGGTCGCAAAAATAATCTTTGCTTCGGGATACTTTTCCCTAAGCCCCCGCATCAGTTCATCCACATCCCCATAGTATGTCTTCGGCTTTTTCTCTTCCAGGCTGCCCAATTCCTTCTTAGAAGCGGCAAATCCGTCATTTGTCCCCCCCATCACAAGGATAATATCCGTATCTTCCGGTATTTCCCCATATCTGTCCACAAACGCCTTGTCCCAATATCTTCCATAAGAAGAACCGCCGATCCCCAGATTATAAACTTCTTTTGCATGTAAAATATTTTTCAAAACGGCCGGATAGGAATATTGCTGATAGTTTTCCATCTGATCCAGATTGCTTCCTGATGTAATGCTGTCGCCAAGACAGGCAATCGTTGTATTGGAGAAATCATAACTTCTATTATTTATGATCTCTTTATCCTGCCCGTTGACCTGTTCCGTTTCTTCATAAGATGAGCGGATATTCCTCCTTGCTTCCAGCGTCAGCGATGCTTCATCATAACGGAAAGGGATCACCTTCCCATCCACAATGGCATTCCCGGATATGGAGCCATACGGGCCATCTTCCACACCGGTATCTGATGCTGATGCATCCCCCTTTTCATCTGGCAATTCATTGCCCGATACAGCATCTTCTTCCCATACCGTTTCCGCTCCATTGCCCGATACCGATCCTCCCAAAGGCACGCGGACGCCCCTATTGCCGGACACGGTTTCCTCTCCTGAAACCCGGGCATCTCCATTTCCGGACACGGTTTCTTCCCCAAAGGCCTGCGCCTCCTCATTTCCGGATACTGTCCCTTCTAAATAAATCCGGCCGTCTTCATCCCGGAATGCCATATCCTCCTCAGGAAGCGGAACATCCCCGTTGCCGGATACGGTCTCCTCTTCCCCCTCGGGCATTTGATTGGAAGATACGGTATCTTCCGGCTGCGCAACATCTACACTGTTATCGGATATGCCATCTTCCTGCCCTGCCTGCGGCATGGCTTGTTCAGGAGTGTCGATAATGATCGCATCTTCCTCCGGTATCACGAAATCAAATCCTCCATCCGAAGAAGCCGCCTCCCCGATCATCCCCTCTTCACTTCCGGCCGGCAAAGGCTCCTCCCCGGTACTCCCTTCTTCTTTTTGCTGCTTTTGTATTCCGTCCGCTTCCCCTTCCATCACACCGGTCTCCATCTCCGGTAATCCTTCCTCCATCCTTGCTCCAAGACTTTCATCCAGAAATGCCTGCAAAGCCTCGCCGTCTTCCGACAGCTCCTGTATTTTCATACGGACATCATCTACCTCGGCCTGCACTTCCACGTGCCTGGCTTCCCATGTTTCCATTTGAACCTTATCCTGATGGAATTCATATGCCTTTAATATCAGCACCACCGTCAGCGCTATGGATAATGCCCCAATAATAAGAAGCAATATTTTATGCATCAAATGATCATCTTTTTTCATAATCTACTCCCGTATGCCCTTCATGCTGCTTATTTTGTACAGCACAACTTCTACCGCATCCTCTGTCTTACGATTTCATAAGCCAGTACGCCGGCAGCTACCGATGCATTCAAGGAATCAATATCCCCTTTCATCGGGATAGAAGCTATAAAATCACAGGTTTTCTTTACCATCCGCCCTACTCCTTCCCCTTCGCTGCCTATCACAAGCCCAATGGGGCCTTTCAGGTCCAACTCATACATTGGGGTGCCATCCATATCGGCGCATACAAACCATAAGCCTTGTTTCTTTAATTCTTCCATTGTTTTTGTCAGATTGGTCACCTTGGCCACCGGTGTATAGTTTAGCGCCCCTGCGGACACCCGGGCCACCGCGCCCGTCAGCCCTGCCGCCCTGTTTTTCGGAATGATTACCCCGTGCGCCCCTGCCAAGTTCGCCGTCCTGATAATTGCCCCAAGGTTATGGGGATCTTCAATACTATCCAATATAATCACAAAAGGCGGTTCCCCTTTTTCCTTCGCTATCTTGAGTATGTCCTCTACCTTCGCATATTCATAAGCCGCCGCATAAGCGATGACCCCCTGATGCTTCCCGGTTCCGGACATTTGGTTTAAGCGTTCTTTCGTCACAAACCGGATAATGCAATCGTGTTTTTTCGCTTCTCTTTTAATCGTCTCCATCGGCCCGTCTTTACAGCCATCCTGAATAAAAATCTTGTCTATCGTTTTCCCTGAACGGAACGCCTCGATAACCGCATGTTTTCCTTCAATCGTAAATTCTTCGTATCTCATTTCCTGCCCTCTCTCTTTCTTATGATACAATCGTATTTTTAAAAATATCCATTTTCTTTTTTAAGAATTTCTTAAACAAGCGCCGCTCCCGCACCGCCATTGATTTCTTTTTTGTTTAACCGGCAATACCGCCGGTCAGATTTCCAGCCCTAAGCATTCCATGCCCAGCTTTACCAGTTCAATTGCCCGTCCAGGCCTGTCCATCAGATACAGGTATCCAAGCAGCGCTTCAAACCCTGTCGCTTTCCGGTAATCGGCCACAGAAGCGTTTTTCGCCGTGGAATATGCTTTGGCGTTCCTTCCCCTCCGGTAAATATCCGCCTCTTCCTCTGTCAGGGTATCCTGTAGAGCCTCGGCCATCCTTGCCTGAGTTCCCGCATTTACAAAATGGACCGCCGTCTTATGTAGCTTTCTTGCGGTCTGGTTGCCCCGCTCTACAATGATCGTACGTATTATCACATCATAGATGCTGTCGCCGATATAGGCTAACGTAAGAGGTGAATAACTCCGTATATCCACCTCTTTACAGCCAAATTCCTTTTTCAGCCGTCCTAACAAGCTTATGCCCTCTTCCATTTCACGCCCTCACGGGTATCCTCCAAGAGGATTCCCTTATCTGACAATTCCTTACGGATTTCATCCGCCCTTGCAAAATTTTTCGCTTTTCTGGCCTCTTGACGTTCCGCAATCAAAGACTCCACATCGGCATCCAGAAGACCGGCTTCTTTTTCTACGATCAGGCCGCAGATATCCGACAAGGCTATGATTTTGTCTTTCAGTCCTTTTAAAAATCCCGCACTGCGCCCTTCCCCGGCATAAGTATTCGCAAACTTAACCAATTCAAAGATGGCGGCCAACGCATCCGCAGTATTAAAGTCGTCATCCATCGCTTCATCGAATTTGGCTTCAAACGTCCCCGCTTCCCGTAAAAGATTCTCCTCTTCCTCGCTTACCGCGGCATCTGCGGCATTCCCGATCAGATAATTCAAATTGCTTACACTGGTAACGATTCTTTCATATCCGCTTTTCGCCGCTTCCATCAATTCCCCGCTGAAATTTAAGGGGCTTCTGTAATGGGCGGAAAGCATAAAGAAACGCAGCACCTGTAAATCATATTTTTCGCTGATATCCCGTACGGTAAAGAAATTCCCCGCCGACTTGGACATCTTTCTATTGTCAATATTCAAAAAGGCATTATGCATCCAATATTTCGCAAACGTCTTTCCGTTAGCAGCTTCTGACTGGGCAATTTCATTCTCATGGTGAGGGAACACCAAATCTTCCCCTCCTGCATGAATATCAATTTCATCCCCCAAGTACTTTTTGCTCATAACCGAACATTCTATATGCCATCCCGGACGTCCGCTACACCAGGGCGACTCCCAATAAGGCTCCCCTTCCTTCTTCGGCTTCCAGAGTACAAAATCCAGCCCATCTTCCTTTTGTTCCGCCCCGGATACCAACAGCTCCCGGTTCCCCCCTTGCAGATCGTCCAGATTCTTATGGGAGAGTTTCCCGTATTCTTTAAAGCAGCGCGTCCGGAAATAGACCGTCCCGTCCTCTGCCTTATAAGCATATCCTTTTTCCATTAAGGTTTCGATCATATCACACATTCCGTCAATTTCATTGGTGGCCAACGGGTGGACTGTGGCCGGCTTTACATTCATCGCCGCCATGTCTTTTTTACACTCCTCAATATACCGCTTTGAAATCACAGTGGAGTCCACGCCTTCTTCTACCGCCTTTTTGATAATCTTATCATCCACATCCGTAAAGTTTGATACATAGTTCACTTCAAACCCTTTATGCTCCATATACCTTCGTACTGTGTCAAACACAATCATCGGCCTCGCATTCCCGATATGGATCAGGTTATAAACGGTAGGCCCACAGACATACATCCTTACCTTACCTTCTTCTATCGGTACAAACTCTTCCTTCTGCTTCGATAACGTATTATAAATCCTCATCTTGAAACAGTTGCTCCTTCCTTCTTCTTTTTGCTCATCTGAAATCTTAAGCCTCGTCTTTTACAGCCTTGCTGTCACTTCATCTCTTTTCCCATTCTCCTTACCGTCTGCTCCAATTCCAGCAGCCGGTTCGTCAGCTCACTGTTTGCTTTCTGGAGATTGGCGATATCTTCTTTCACCGGATCCGGTAAATTCGTATGATCCATCTCTTCCTGCGGCAGGCACTGCTTTTTTCTTTTTACCACCCTTCCCGGCACCCCTACTACCGTAGAGCCGGGCGGCACTTCATTAAGCACGACGCTTCCCGCCCCTATCTTGGAGTTATCCCCAATCTTAAAAGAACCTAACACCTTGGCGCCTGCGCTTATCATCACATTATTCCCTATCGTCGGGTGACGCTTCCCATGTTCCTTCCCGGTGCCTCCCAATGTAACGCCCTGATAAAGCGTCACATTGTCTCCGATCACTGCCGTCTCCCCGATAATCACGCCGTTCCCATGATCGATAAAAAACCCTTTCCCGATGACCGCACCCGGATGGATCTCTATCCCTGTCTTACGCACACCCCTCTGGGATACCCATCTGGCAAGGAAATAATGCTTCCTCAAGTACAGCTTATGCGCCAGACGGTAATGCAGCATAACTTTAAAACTAGGGTACAAAAACACCTCCATTGCCGTATGGATAGCCGGATCTCTTTGCCTGATAACGGCAACCTCTTCCTTCAGCCTTTTGATCATCCCCATACTTGCCTCCCTGTCATCTTTCAAATATTCCTGTCAAACAGCGTCGGCCAGTATACCCGGATCTTTATAGAAAAAACTCCGTCCCAATCTTAACTTGCGTTAAAATTAAGAGACGGAGCGATTCCGCGGTTCGTTTATCTTCCCATTAGAGCCGCTTTCAGCCTCCGGCAGCCCCTCTCTGTCATCTTCCGGCAACTTGCCCTTTCCGGTCAACGCTTTTTCTTCCTATCTCAGGATATGCAATATATATGGTTTTGTCAACAAAATTTTATTTTTTATCCTACTTTAAATTCCGCATACTTCCCGGCATCCGCCCTATGGCAGTTCACCTTAAGCCGGATTCCCCCTTCCGCATATTCTTGTTCCAGCACTTGCGCATTCTCCATAAAATAAGAAACATTCTTCCCCTTGTTGTATGGAAAGAGGAATTCCGCCTGCACATACTCCGCATATACCTTGTTCAAAATCATCCCTGAAAGCTCCTCCAGGCCCTGCCCGGTTTTTGCAGACATATAGATTTTATCATCCCCTGTTACTTTTGGAAGCAATCCGGCCTCACACAGATCCGCCTTATTATAAACATATATAACAGGGATGTTTGCCGCCCCGATTTCCAGAAGGGTTTCCTCCGTTACCTTTATCTGCTGCCTGTATTCTTCATCGGAATAATCCACAACACAAAGCAGCAGGTCCGCATTTTTCACTTCTTCCAACGTGGAACGGAACGCCTTTACCAGGCCATGGGGCAGTTTATGAATAAACCCAACCGTATCGGATAAAAGGATTTCCCTATTTTCCCCCATATCGATACTTCTTACGGTAGTATCCAATGTGGCAAACAGCATGTCCTTTTCCAAAACCTTCTTTTCCTCATCATGAAGGTATCTGTCTATCATCGCATTCATTAATGTGGATTTGCCGGCGTTCGTATATCCCACCAAAGCCACTTTGGGAATCCTTGCATTCATGCGCCGCTTGCTCTGGTTCTTTCTCTCTTTGGATACTTCCTCCAATTCCCGCCGCAATTCCGAAAGCCTTTTCTCAATCTTTCTTCTGTCCAGCTCCAGTTTCTTTTCGCCGGCGCCCTTGCTGCTCATGCTTCCGCTGGCGCCTCCCTGCCTTGTCAGCGCATCATGCATCCCTACCAGCCGGGACATCAGATATTGCAGCCTTGCCGTCTCCACTTGGAGTTTCGCCTCCCTGGTCTTTGCCCTTGTGGAGAAAATGTCCAATATCAAAGCAGTACGATCCATAACCGGCCTTTCCAGTTCCCTTTGCAGATTGCGCAGTTGGGAAGGGGTCAAAGAATTATCAAATATAACCATATCCGCTTCCAGGTTCTTTGCGTATTCCTTTACTTCCTGTACTTTTCCCGTCCCAATATAAAACGCCTTGCCAACGCTGTTAATTTTTTGTGTGACAATGCCTTCTACCGTCATATCGCACGCCTTTGCCAATTCTTCCAATTCTTTTACAGAACGTTCAAAGTTCTCATCTTCCCCCGTATCGGCGCACACTAAAATTACTTTTTCCTTTTCTTCCATTTCCTTCATCGATCAGCCTTTCTTCTTTCTGTTAAACAATTTCATTAATAAATACGGGATAATGCTTTTTTATTTCTTTCAATTTGCATAAGACATCCGTTTCCTTTTCTCGATCAGGGAAGCGGAAACAATCTTTTGCCATTTTATAGCCAAAAATCCATGAAGCAAGCTGTCCTATCTGAATCTCACATTCAAAAGGACCTCTTTCCTTCTTGCAAACCACGGCCGTCCGGGGGGTTATCCTGCATTCCCATATGCCTCCATTTTCAGCCAACACCGGATCTTCCACTTTGATCGCGCAGCAAACATCCCCAAAACTGCTGCGGAGCATGGAAAGCATTGCCTTTACATCCACGATCCTAGCCATAATGGCCGGCTGCTTTTTCCCTGTCGCATAAACCGGGCAGTCAACACCATTTTCTATAACCGCTTCCTGTATATCCCCTATCCCGTTTTCTTCCGTATAAGCCAGATATCCTTTTATTTCCGCATTTTTTCCATAAAACAGATAAAACCCGCCATTTTGCGCCTGCAATTCTTTTTCCATTTTTCTATAATAGGCAGTATCCCTTTTGATAAACACACGATACTCTTTTTCCAGCAGGGAAGAAGCAAACTCCGCCAGCCTTGCAAACTCGTCTTCCTCCAACGGACGCACCTTTATTGCTTTCTTTGTGGAAAAAATTTCTTTATCATAAATATAGGCAAACTGGTAAGGCCGGTAAATCTCCGCGCTGGCAGGCATCAAAAAAGTAAACGGCTGTCCTTTTCCCCGCAAAAACATAAGGGATTCCCTCAGAATCCTGTCCATATACCCTCTATGACGGTACCTTTCCTTAGTCGCCACTCCTACAATATAGTTGATTTCCCGTCCAACAAACACATCCCCCTCCCGCAGCATCATCGTATATGGGGACAAATAAAGCATCGACGCGTCTTCTTCCCCAATCTTTAAAACAAACCCATGGTTTCCCTCCGCTTTTTCTTCAAAATAATAATCCGTAAATTCCCTGGAATCCTCCCGGAACACATCTTCCCATAGCGGGCGAAGGCGCAAGCACTCTTTCCCTTCCAGTTCCTGTATCCGTATCATTTCCTGCATTTCTGCCTTCTCCTCACTTCTTTTTTTGCACACCAAATCAAGACGGACATTGCCTCTGGCGCATATCCTTTCACCGGAGACAGCCCTTGCATCCGGCGCATTGATCCCTGGCCGCTACATCTTCCGTGTAATAATCCACCGGGCTGGTTAACAGACAAACCGCCTGGGAAGAAATCCCCTCACCGCTTCCGGTAAAGCCAAGCCCTTCTTCCGTTGTCGCCTTTATATTCACTTGAGCAAGGTCAATCCCTAACGTATCCGCTATATTTTCCCTCATCCTGTCAATAAAAGGCCGCATCTTCGGTTTCTGTGCAATGATTGTGGCGTCAATATTCTCTATCAGGAAGCATTTTTCCTCCAATAGCTTTCCTACACGATCCAACAATTCTAAAGACGATATCCCCCGGAACGCTTCTTCCGTATCCGGAAAATGTTTGCCGATGTCTCCAAGGGCCGCCGCTCCCAGCAAAGCATCCATAATCGAATGCAGCAGCACATCCGCATCGGAATGCCCAAGAAGCCCTTTCTCATACTCTATCTTTACGCCTCCAATGATCAGATCTCTTCCCTGCACCAATTTGTGTACATCATATCCCATTCCTATCCTCATTTCAACAACCATACTCCTTTCTCAAAACAAATGTAATCCTCAAAAGTTCTTCTCACGCCAACCCCCACGCCGCAGCTTTGCGGCGGCGCAAATCCAGATGAACAACACCGCATTTGGGGCATTCTTCGGTGTGAAAGGCGGTTCGTTGCGCGAACCCTGGATGTTCCTGGCGAAACAGCCCTTACTGTTGAGTCCTGGAACTTCTCTTCACACTAACCCCATGCCGCTGCTTCGCGGAATCTCAAATCTGTGCGGAGAATGCCTGTATTTTGGGCATTCTCCCGTGTAAGACTTAGTGCTACTCCACGAAGCAGCCTCTGCTGCGAGTGGTTAGAAGCACTTCTCACACTATGTTTCTACGATTCTTTTCTTCATAAGCAACCGTTATTTTTAGAATTATAGCATTATTTTTACAAAATAGGAATGGATTCATACGCTTTGCATATCGTTTTTCATTTGTTATAATGATTTAGGTTCCAAACCCTATCCTGAAATACTGACCAGCTATTTTCCTCATGGCTCGCGGGGATAAAAAGGGAAAAGGATGAACTCTTAAAAATCAGAAAGGAAAACGATTTATGAAATCTTCCCGGAAAAATAAAAAAACAAAAAATATTTATTCCTACCTCGCCGTCCTCCTGCTGGCGTCCCTTATGATGCTTTTTGAAAAGATGGACACCTCCGCTCCCGAAACTCAAAAGATTACCGTTATGC
>CAOKPU010000062.1 GCA_948470755.1 uncultured Lachnospiraceae bacterium
TATACTGTCGAAATTAAAATGCTTTTTCCGTCTACTACAAAGTGCCGCGTTACAGGTTACGCTCTGATAGAAAGACAACTGATACGTAAACCGTCCGTCCGCTTTCATAGCGGATGCAATACAATCATCTATTTTCTGAGTCATAGAAGCCATCCCCATGTTCTTCGTTTCCGCACCGGGATCCCTCCCTGTCTCATTCCCACCCCAAGAGATCACCGCAATCTGCAGCATACTCAAAATTTTCCTATCTTCCTTCCTCCTCATATCCCCGCACTTTCTTTTACAATCGAAAAGCGGTAGAATTGTCAGCAATTCGCTTACAATATCTACCGCTCCATTACTTACATCTATATTCATTCCACCTTCAAATTAGTACTATCATATCACTAAAATATTTATATGTAAATATAAATATTTTATATTTTATGGGCAGCCGCCAAAAACCAACGGCACAAATTTTCCTATCACTCCGTCAGCCATATTGGCCGGAATTGTATTCCCCGCCTGTTCCCGGATTTCTTTTCATGCCATATCGCCGGAATGGTTTCCGCCGTATGCAAATGTTCAGGATCTACCGGACATCCTGTATCATTCTCATGCCAAATGGATCCAATGAAACAGATATTGTTTTTTTACCTATTGTAATCTTTGTTTTCTGCGCCTTCCCCGTATTATTGACGACTACCAGCGTATTTCCCGATGGAAAATAGGTACATTCCGTATATGGATTATCCGTCATATATTCCTGCATAAGTCCTTCTCCTGCGCCAAATAAGATCAGATTCTGCAGCAGGCGGGTATTCTCCCCGGAAATGCGGTATCCGCCCAGATAAATCCCCCATCCACTGCCAAAAGGATGCACCGTTACAATCGGAAACCCATCTTCCGACTGCAATACCTTGGCAAGCCCGTCCGTCAGGTAAATCCCCTCCTTCCTGCATGCCCGTCCGCCCGGCGGGACCAGCCCATAAAAATCTTCCGTTTCATATTCCCAGCGGCCGTGACATACTCTCTCCCCGCAGTCTTCATCCACTCCCAGCACATGGGACATACGGAAAAATGTGTCGTATCCCGATACGGCGGAAGGTTCACATATTCCGAGGAACGTCCCTCCTCTATAAACCCAATCCGTCAATAGCTCAACAATCTTATCCTCTTTCCACTCTTCCCCGCCGCTCCATGCGCTGCCCGCATATCCTGCATTAATAATAACATCCACCTCTTCCAGCCGGCCTTTCCTCACATCTTCAAAGTCAAGAAATAATACTTCAAAAGGCAGACCGGACAGGCTTTCATTAATATGTATCAAATCATGCCCATCCGTTTCATGAAAATGTCCGGAAAGAGTCCACGATCGCAGGCTCCCCCAGTAATGCAGCACTCCGACTACGGGCTTAAAGCTAAAAGGCCTCCCTCCTTCATGCAGCTTCCTGATCCTTCGGAATTCATCTGCCATATCCGCAATATACTCTACAAAATCAGGCTTTGACTCTACCAGATGCAGATACCCCCCAAGCCCGATCCTCTCCACCGGGCTTCTCAAAACAGCTCGGCGGACGGCCTGCCAATATTGCTGCGCTTCCAGCTTCGGATTTCCCCCTTCCAAAAAGCTCGGTTTCCCGGATACTCCTGTGGGAAAAAGATATGGATGCATCCTAAGTTCATGCACCTGCGTCTTTACGCCGCTGCATAACCGGGCTTCATATCCGTTGAACACGCATTTGATCATACCGTCAAAGCCTAATTCCTTAAACCTTTCCCCATAAGGTTCCAGTCCGACCCAGCTATCATCATAAAATACATACGCCTTCTTGCCGTATGCGTGCGCTATATCCACAAGCTTCCTGCCAAAGCATACCACGAACCGGTTGATAAAATCCATCCAATCCCTTTTCCGCCCTCCGGCGGGCATATGCGTCACATGCAGTTTTCCCTGATTGATAAAATCCTCCGCCTCCAAAGCATAACCGTACTTTTCTTCAAATAGCTTCAAAGCCGCCGGGCTGACCGTAAAATCATACGAAGCCCAATCCGTGTACAAATTCCTCTTTCTTTCGGAACTGCCCCATATCCAGACAAAATTGTAAAACAGGGAGGTAAACCTTACGATGCTCGTATGAGGATGCCCCTCGCACCAGTCCCTGAACCATCCAAGCAGATAATCCTGCGTTTCCTTATGAATTGGATCCACCGGCATCAGATGTTCTTTCTCCCAATGGTTTGTAATATGGTTGTACATGGAGATCTCTTCCCATATCCTGTATGCCAGAAAGGTCGCCGTATATTTATGCCACCGGCATGTTTTTTTAATATATACGCTCCCTTTCCCCTTTCTATATTCCCACTCATCCTCCTGCAGCCTTTTATTTGCCGTACGGTCATATATCTGCCAATATTTCCTTGCATCCGCACCGTCGTTTATGGCAAACTGCTCGTTGAAAAAATCATCCATCAAATAGATTTCCAGTCCGTCTTCCGCCGCTACCCTGGGCTCCGTCATCAAAAAAACCTGCTGCAGCTTATCCATGTTCCCTTTGGCCCAGTCATTGTGCCCCCTGATAATACAGATCGTGGAATAAATATCATATCCGGCTTCCAGGATCTTCCCGGATAAACTTGTCCCATCGCTGTCCCGTATGGCATCCGCCCCCCATTTTTCAGCCAGGCCCAACGTCAATGCCTCATAGCCGGCCTCCCCGGGCATGGTAAATCCGCCTTTCATCCTAATCTCCACATCCTTTCCCCTCTATCCGGCCTCTCAGTCCATGCTTTTCCGCATCCATCATCCATTCCCTTTATTGATACTGCAAACCTTATTATATATCGCCCTCGCCAGTTTTTCATGATTTTGGGCATCCATATGGATCCCGTCCGCCACAGACGCCTCTGCCTCCTTCGCCCCGTCTAAGAAATGACAGCCGCAGCCCTTTGCCACTTTCCGGTATTCTTTTGCCAGTTCCTTAGAATATTTATGGGCCTTCTCCCCTCCGAACATATCCCCGAATTCCGTCTTAGCAATGTTTTCCCGTACCCATACGGGGGAAACGAGCAATATTTCCGTTTCCCCCCTGCCATTCCAGATCAATGGGGACTTTATTACTTTAACGATTTCTTCCATCCCACGCGCGATTTCCGAAGGCGCCATATGATATGCCTTTTTTAGGTCATTCGTTCCCAGCATTACAATCACAAGTTCTAACGGCGTATGTGTTTCCAGACAAAAGCGGAGCATGTCCAAACCGCTTCTGCCCGGCTGGATCGGGTCATGATTGGCCACCGTCCTGCCTCCCAGCCCTTCTTCTACGACTTCATACCCCTCTCCGAGCATCCTCCGAAGCTGTCCCGGCCATCTTATGCCGCCGGCAAGCCGTTCTCTTGCAACAGGGTCCCAGCCAAACGTATTGGAATCCCCATAACATAATATATGTCTTATCTTTTCCATACCCATATCCCGTCCTATTATTACAAAAGTTGCTTACTTTTTCATTCACGGCCAGCCGGAAATGCGGCATGGGGTTTATTGCGAAATCAAATCGGCAATCTTAGCGTCAATAGACTCCAAAGCTTCCTCCGGCGTATAGATTCCTGCAATGACATTCTGACAGGATGTGGTAAACTCATTCAGTATGGAAGCGGAATCCGGCCATACCACCGTCTGCCAGTAAAGTTCATCATTGGCTACCGCATCTTTGAATTTTTCCAGACAAGGATGTACTTCATACTCTATGCCTGGCACATTCATAAAATTCCCCAAAGCCGACGCCCAAATCGCCATGCCTTCCTCAGAAGTCAAATAATCCATGAAACGGTACGCTTCTTCTTTGTGCGCCGCCCCCATCGTCACGCCGATGCCGACATTGGCCCCGCCCTGAAGGGTTGGATTCCCCTCAAATCCCGGAACGGCAAACGCATCAAACGACGCTTCCGGGTTCTTCTGCACGAAATTAGGGATATTCCAAGGTCCGCCCAACAACATTGCAGCTTTCCCGTTAGCAAACATCTCCTCCGCCTGATCGCTGGTAAGGCTCAAACAGCTCTGTCTGATATAACCCGGTTCTACCACATCTTTATACCAGGCTTCCATGGACGGCCCATATAATTCGGAAAAAAGCTTGCTTCCGTCCGCAAGCCCATATTCCGCTTCCGGATCCTTGGATATTTCATTTGCCGCAAACAGCCCAAGAAGGAGCCTTCCTGCGTCTTCCGCCTGCGCTACCAAAGGTTCTACCCCAAGGTCATTTAATTTTCCCATAGCTTCCACCAATTCATCCCATGTCTGCGGTATCTGGGCGATTCCTGCCTGCTCAAATAATTCCGTATTATAGAACATGCATCCTGCCCATGAATCCAAAGAAACCGCATATACCTTATCGCCAATGCTCATCGTCCTTTTGGCGTTGCTGCTCAGCTTTTCCATAATAGGCAGGGAGGATAAATCTTCCGCAAAGTTGGTTTCATCAATCGCCTCCCCAAAATCCGGGCCATAGAAAAACAAATCCGTCGGCTCGTCGCCGTTCATCAACAGCATGATCTTCTCCGTGTACTGCTCTGTCGGCGGCACATATTGGATTTCAAGCTCCAGATCAGGATTTGCCGTTTCAAATCCATCTTTCAGCCCTTTTAACTGCTCTTCCGTATACCATGACAACAAAGTTATGGTCGTCTTTGACGACGTTTCCGCAGCTCCCTCTTGTACCTGTCCCGTTTCCGTCCCGCTTCCAGCGGCGCTTTCAGCGGTGCCTTCAGCGGCGCTTTCCCCACTGTTTTTCGGCTCCTCTGCCGCTGCACCGCTGCCGCAGCCGATCAGGCCTGCCGTCATACAGATGCACAATAATGCAGCAATTACTTTTTTCATAGAATCTCTCCCTTCTTTTGTTTGATAACCTTATTTTAACGGCTTCCTCTTTCCCCTAAAATGCCAAATACCATCATTTTTTGCTCAATCGACCTCAATCCCTTCCAAAAGAGTCCAACCATTTCCGGCATGTCCACGGCCTGCCGACTATAAAAATTGATTTCCCTTCATCCTTATTATTTATAAATTGCGGAACTCTAACGGCGATACGCCGAACAATGATTTAAATTTCCGGCTGAAATGATACTGGCTTTCGTAGCCAATATCCAAACTGATCGCATAAACCGTACGATCCGTGTTTTTCAGGAGTTCCTTCGCTTTTTCCATCCGTAGCTGCGTCACATAATCCCAAAAGGATATCCCTTTTTCCTCCTTAAATATTTTCAACAGATAATTCCTGCTCAGATTCACCGCTTCCGCCGCCTCTGTGGCTGAAAACTCCCTGCACCAATAGTTTTTCTGTATATAATCCATGATTTTCCCCACTGCGGCGTAGTTCCCCCTGTCATTTTTTATTTCCTGTACTTGTTCCGCCACACTCCTGAAGATCTGCTCCAACATCCTCCGCAGCTTTTCCGATGTATGGAATTCATGCAGCACAAGAAAATTCTGATGCCGGAGCAGGGCAAACGCCCTTTCCTTATAGGTTTTCGTCAATTGGATCTTCAATTGATAAAGCATATCGAGCATCGCATCAACCAACTGTCCGGGGCTTTCTTCTTTCTCTTTTGCATCTTTCATAATCCGTGCCAATATCTTTTCGGAAGAATCGCTTTTCCCCTGATAAATCAGTTCTTTCAGCATTTCATCCACAAACTCCCTTTTGTCGGCTTCCTCATACCGCCCGGCCTGTCCTTTCCCTTCCCCGCTGTAATACATCCTGCTTTTTTCTTCATAAAACAACTCATATCTGCTCAAAACGCATTGGAACATGCTTTCGATGAACTCGTCTTCACTGGAAAAAGCAGCGTTTACCTGAAGCATATACCGTCTTCTGCCCTCCGTTACCCGTAGTTTTTCATATGCTTCTTCTATTCCGTGCCAATTTTCTTCTTTGACGATTCCAAAGACGCCGTCCTGCCTTTGAAAATAGAATCCGGCGCCCCAGGTTTTCACCATTTCCAACAGTTTCTCATCCGGTTCATCCGGAGAGAACAGCACGAAAGAACGGTAAACATCTTTTCCGATTACATTCTCCAACCCATAATCCTTAGATATGCCCGTCTCTCCCCGGATAAAAACACCCCATAACTGCGACAACGCTTTTTCAAAAAGAAATGCACTTTGCTGTTTCCCCAGCAAAAACTGCCGCTGTTTTCTTTCCTTTTCCATATCCAGACGCTTTTTTATCTTCCTCAGCATTTCCGTTAATTTTTGCCGTTCCAGAGGTTTTAGCAGGTAATTTTCCACATTTAACCGTATTGCCTGCTGCGCATAAGAAAACTCATCATAAGCCGTAACAATAATAAACAATGTATCCTCAGCCCCATATGCTTCCCGCAGCCTGCGGATTAAGGACAGCCCGTCCATTTCGTCCATCTTAATATCCACCAACATCAGATCCGGACGGATTTCCCGGTACATTTCAATCCCTTCATCCCCGTCCAGCGCCATACCGCTTACACGGAACCCCAACTCTTCCCAGTCAATGATTTTTTCCATAAGAAGAAGATTCTGCTCTTCATCATCCACGAAAACCACCTTATACATTTTCTTCCTCCCCGCTGCATTTTTCCACCGGTATCCGAATAGTCACCCTGGTATAACCCCCCTCTTCACTTTCTATTTCCATCATCGCCTGTCCATCATACATCAGCTTCAATCTCTGGTATACATTCCGAAGCCCGATCGATTCTTCTTTTTCCGACGTTTCACGAATATACCGGTTTAAATCTTTCAACCGCTCCTGCGGGATCCCGTTCCCATTATCGCAAACGCTCATCTGCAGCATCCCCTCTTGCAGGCCGGCGCAAATATTTATATTTCCTCCTTGTTTGCGCAGCCCATGCTTGATACAGTTTTCCACGATCGGCTGTATGATAAATTTTATAATCCTGCACTTCGCAGCCCCGTCTTCCATCCGGATCGTATACGTAAATTTCCCTATATACCGCTGCTCATACAACAACAGATAATTGGATACATAATCACATTCCTCCTCCACAGTAACCATTTTGGCCTGATTGTTCATCGCATACCGCAGCAGTTTGCTCAAAGCCACTACAATATCATTGATTTCATAATTATCGCTTAAAACGGCCTTGGATTGGATCAACTGAAGCACATTGTATAGAAAATGAGGATTGATCTGGTTTACCAACTGTTCATACTCCATTTCCTTTCTGTAGATTTCATCCAAATATACTTTGTTGACCAGCCCGTCAATCTGCTGCACCATCTCCTCAAACCGTTTCCTGATCAGCACGATTTCCCCCGGCTGGTTTTTATAATCGGATTCCACATTCCGAAAGTCCTGCATCTCCACCGCCTGGATCCTTTCCAACAGCTCCTGTACCGGCCGGTTAATATAACGAGACATCAGATGGCTGACAAAAAGGATCAATATGCAGCTAATGCAGACCATGACGCCTCCTATCCTCTGCATATTGCGGACGGAACGGATAATATCCTCATGTTCATAAACGGATACAATATACCAACCATTGCTTTGCATTCTGGAATAGGCAATAAATTCATTGCCCACCGTTACAAAATCGCTCCTTTTATCTTCAAGGACGGCAAGAAAAGCCTCCTCCCCGCATATATGATTGGTCCCGTCTACCACGTCATAGTAAAAATCCATTTCCCGGTTTACGATAAACGTCTTTATATTCCCCGGCCCATCCGCCATTTCCGGCATATCGATCAAACGTCCGATGCCGATATCCGCTATGGCATATCCCAGGATTTCTCCCGCCTCCCTGATGGGAAGCAGGACGGAAACGGCCTGGTCATACATAGGCCGCTTCCCTTTAGAATAGTAATCCAGATCGTGCGGCAGGATGTATTGGAACCCTTTCTTCTCCAGATCCACATAAGCGCGAAACCATCCCGTTTCTGTAATATCCGTATAAAAGCTGCTTAAGAATTCATACTGATACCCATTGTTCCCGACAATCACCAAATCCTGGAGATTCCTGTCCGCATATACGAAAGAATTCACTGCCTGCTTCAAATTCCTCTCATGCCTTAAATAGTCCCTGTAATTAATACTGCCCAGATCCATGCTGACTATTTCCCGGATGCTGGCATTGCCGGAAAGGCTGTTCAGGGAGCTTTTGATCCCTTCCACGCAATAATCCATATGGATCCTGGCTGTCTCTACCGAATATTGCGTCTGCGCCTCAATGCTTTCTATCAAATCCCTGGAATACATATGGCTCACAGCAAGAAATGACAGTATAAAAATCCCGCATACCGCAGGGATTAATAGCACTGTCAGTCTTCTTACTATATTCCGGTTCATAAACTCCTGCAATCTTCTAAACATAATCACGGCTCCAAATCGATCTCCACATGATCCCTGTCACAAGTAAGTTCCCCGTTCTCCACTTTAAGCTCCGCCACCTGCAAAGAACTGCGCCGATGCCGGTATTCCCATATAAACTCCGGATCTCTCCTTTCTTCCATGCTTACCTCCGGATGGGTAAAATAGAAAATATACGCCCGCCCCTTATGCACCAATACATCGGCATGGCCTCCTATCGTTCCATCATCCCTGCGCGTTCCCGGTTTATCCAGAATATTACCGCACCGCTTCCATTTCCTGGCGTCTACGCTTCTATATATGCCAAGCCCCTCCCATGGATCCGTCACCATCCAGTAATATCCCCCCAGCCGGAATACATTAGGCCCTTCATGAGCGCAATCCGTAATTTCCGCCCCTCCTGCCTGCCAATGGTACAAATCCCTGCTATACGCCGTATAAGTGTAAGATCCATGCGCCTCATCCTTATACCACATTTTAAACTCCTGCCCGGGAAGCTCCATAATACACGCATCAATCACCCTGTTGGAAGTAAGATCCAGCTTTGACTGGAATTCCCAGTTCCACAGATCCCTGCTTGTATAGTGTACGATATCCCGTTCACAATTCCAATCAAACGCAATCCCCTGTACATATGACAAATACATATGATATTCCCCATCCCGCTCAATCACTTCCGGCGCCCAATAGGTATTGCGTCCCTCCTCAAAATCAAGCCCTTTTGCCTTTCCGCGGTAAATCCATGTCTTCCCGCCATCCCCGGAACTGGCTATCCCGATATTACTCCCATGCATATAGGATACTCCAATATTCGGCGCATATGCCCGCCGAGCCGTATAAAATATCCACCAGCTCTTTTCTTTCTTATTCCATATAATCACAGGATCCGCAGCCCCGTCAAATACCGGATCCCTGAACAAAGGTGCATTTGGCGTCATCGTCTTCCTCCTTTGAATATATTTACCCTTCCGCCTGATACATCGCTCTTTGGACAACCCGCCCGGCCGCCTACCCCTTTACCGAACCGCTCGTAATTCCCGCCACAATATTTTTCTGCATAAACAAATAGAAAACCAACACGGGTATCAGGACAATTACCATCGTCGCCATCATCATCCCCCAATCATTGCTGAACTGCCCTACCCCTTTATACACTTGCATAACCAAAGTAAACGATTTGTTTGAGCTTAAAAACAGATAGGGATAAAGGAAGTCGTTCCAAATCCACATAACTTCAAAAATGACAATGGTGGCCGTTACAGGACGCAGCAGCGGAAAGGTGATCAACCAAAAGCTCTTCCACGGCCCGCACCCGTCTATCTTTGCGGATTCCTCCAACTCCTCCGGCACGCTTCCGAAAAACCCCTGATACAGGAACAGAGCAAAATTGCACCAACTCGAATAAATCACAACCAATCCCCAAATGCTGTTCAACAAATGCATTTTCTGCAGCGTTAAGTATAAAGGGATCATGATCGTCTGCGCGGGAACCATATAACCTAACAAAAAATACAGCAGAATCCCTTTATAGACTTTATGTTTCCTCCGGGCCACCGGATAGGCCGCCATCGCTCCGAACAGGACGATTACCGCAACCGATATTGCTGTAATCAGCAACGAATTCCCAAAGCTCCGGAAAAAATTCATGCTGTCAAATGCTTTTACGTAATTGTCCAGACTTATCGTTTCCGGCAAAGCCATCGGGGCGGATGATGCTTCTTGCTGGTTTTTAAAAGTATTTACTACCAGATAGTAGAAAGGCAACAGGAAAATGCAGCATATGAGCAGCATTACCGCCTCTCCGGTTATATTACGCACCCTTTTCCATGAAAATCCCATAATTAATCCTCCTTTGCCGCCTTCCTTTGCACAACGGTTACCGCCACTACAAAAATACAAAAAAGAATAGCCGCCGCCATAGATCTGCCATACATTTTATCCACAAACCCCCTCTGAATAATTACCTGGGAAAGCATAGTCGTGGAGTAGCCGGGCCCTCCTCCGGTCAGCGCAAACGGCAAATCAAATATTTTCAACGCATTAATCAGCAACAGCATAACGCTGGTTGCCATAGCCGGGCGCAACAGAGGAAGCGTGATCCTAAAAAACATCTGTAACGTCGTCGCTCCGTCTATCCTCGCCGCTTCAAACAAATCTTCCGGGATCCCTTGCAACTGCGCAATATAAATACAGGCATGCCAGCCAAGCACATTCCACACGCTGACCAATATAACCGAAAACAAAGCCACTTTCGGATGCGCCAGCCATAATACGGGTTCCAATCCCATAGCTGTCACTAACCGGTTTAATACCCCATAGTCCAACGGAGACATAATATACGACCACAAATATCCTAAAATCAATGCGCTCGGAACGGATGGAAAGAAAAACGCCGCCCTCTGGAAATTCTTTGTCTTCATTTTTGAATTGAGGATTACCGCTAACGGCACCGCCAAAACCGTGACGAACAGCGGATTAAAAATAGCATAAACAATCGTATTCTTAATTGCATACACCATTTCCTTATCGCCGAAAATCTTTATATAATTCTTTAAGCCGACAAAATTCAGCCCTTCCATAGTATATCCTTTCCAATCCGTAAAGGATAAGCCAAACGCCTGTACTAATGGCCACATAATCAGGACTGTATATACGATAAATGCCGGAACCAAAAATAATAAATAGGGAACTTCTTTTTTCCATCGGAATCTCATTCCACAAACCTCTTTTCTATGCTCTTTTGAATTTTCCCTTTTATTTTATACTCTGAAAAAATCATTCTAAATGCCTAATAGAATTATTTTTTGCTCAAAAATATTTTCTTAATTTTAAACACCGGCTTTAGAAACATGCGCCGCCATACGCACAATAAAAGAGCCGCCCGCTAATTGCTTAGCGCAGCAGCCCTTTATGATACTTAATAGTCAATATGTAAAAATTACTGGCAACCGTTAAAACCATTTTAGGTGTATAATTCCCATTCGCCAACCCAACATTGGTCTGTATAATTATATAAACGTCTATAAAGCTTTCCGTCTTCTACTTTAAATCTCCATTCAATAATCGGGGAGCGGGGCTGTATTCCTTCGGATTCCACCACTTCTTCCGATGGTGCAACTTCACATGCCTGTGAAGTAACATTGAAGGAAAATGCTAACATTGTTGCCAATGAAATACTTGATATGCCAACCAAAATATTTCTTTTTAAGTTTTTTCTACTCATTTCTTTTTGCCTCCTCTAAGCTATCATAAATTTGTGTATTGTCACCGGATACTTCTGATACGGTTCCTACATATTGACTATCTAAGTAAAAATCATATGTACCATCTGAATTCCTCAAATAAAATACATTATCTCTTAAACCAAACGTTCCATCCGCATCTTCCTCACGTATGGAATAAGGTTCAAATATGAAAACAATCGGGCATATAATAACCAAGAATATAATTACAGCCGATAGGAAAATACTCTTAATTGTTTTCTTTTTAACAATCTCCAGATTTTCCAGCATCAAGCTAATACGTTTATGTACCGCTAATGGGCTTTCATTCTGGAATGACATCAACCAACTTTCTCTTCGTTTTTTATTTTCTCTGCTTTTTGCTACATTTACCAAACATTCTGAATATTTTAATTGTTCTAACTCTGGCAGATTCCTGATTATTTTAAAATCTACATTAATTTCCTGCATATCTACCATCAAATCGCAAAGCATATATATAAATGGATTCCACCAATAAATAGCTTTCAACAATTCACATAAGAGCTTAATCACCATATCACCACGATAATAATGCAGCATCTCATGTTTTAAAACAAAATATGCATCTCTTTCCGTAAATTCATATTTAGGTATCGCTATGCTTGGCTTTATAATTCCAAATACAAATGGCGTGTTCACTTCTTCCGCCGTTAATATCTCAAAGGGAACCCGCCTTTTATATTCTGCGTTTATCTTTTTAGCTGCTTTTTCAAATATCAGATTTTCCATTTTTTGAAATCCTGCTAATTGCCTTTTTATCATAATATATGAATACAAAACCTTAATAAATACTACTGCCGACCCTACTAACCAAACTATGCCCAGCAGTTTTTGTACGCTTATTTCTGTACCATATATCTGAAACACTGATTCCTGAATAAAAATATAAATATCTGGATATATTTCATGAATTGGAATATTATTTGTTACAGGGAATTCTATTGGAACGAGCATTCTAATTAGAATAAACAGCATACAAGTCATCAAAAATCTAACATCTAATTGAAGCACAGCATTATTATTCCTAAGGACAATCTTTAACAAAATAACAGCTATACTGCTAAATAGACTAATACTAATCAACACTGAAACCCTAATCATTATTCAATACCCTTTAAAACTTACCTTTTTTTCATAATTCTTTCCCTCTGCTCTTTGATCATTTCTTCCAAATCTTTTAATTCTTCCAAAACAGAATCACTATCGGCATCATCTAATAAAGCAGCTACTAAATTTGATGCAGTAATATCCCTACATTGTTTTTTCTTGAAATCATTAGAAAATCTTTTTAGCTCAAAATCCTTTAAATCAATTGTCGGTTTATAACACCTTCCAAACACATTTCCACTCTTGGCAAAATCAACCACTTCAATTAAATCCTTTTTTAACATTCTTTTTAGAGTCGTATGCACTGTTGCCAATTTTAAATCATCTTGCGCCTCTGCAATCTCAGAAGCAAGCAACGGCCTGCCTGCATTCCATAACACGTAAAGAATATCTACTTCACGTTCTGGCAAATCAAAAACATCTTCTTTCTTTTTCATAATATTTCCTCCATGACCTAGTTTAATGTTTCGTATTTATATTTTCCCCAAATATATAAATCCAATAATACTACACTGAAATTAAGCTCTATATTTTATCTATCCCGTTTTATTCTTAAATTTACTAAATTGTCTTTTTTTGTCATATAATGTCTTAATTTTATCATATTTATTTTTTTATGTAAATATTATTTCACAAAATACCAATAATCCCTTTTATCTTTCTACTTTTACTTCCTCTAGGTCATTATATATTTGTGCATTTTCCACCACGTCTGATACTGTTGCTATATACTTTCCATTCCAATAAAATTCATACGTCCCATCCGGATTCCTCAAATAGAAAACACCATCCTGCATCCCAAAGCTTCCCGCCGCATCTTCTTCCGGTATATGATAAGGCTCAAAAACCAAAGCATTCGGGCAAACCACGACAAGCCCCAGAATGACTACAGACAGCAGGATGCTTGCCACCGTTTTCTTTCCGCTGATTTCCAAATTCTGCATCATAAGGGTGATCCGTCTCCTCACCGCCTTTGAACTCTCGCCGTGAAAAGATACCATCCAAGATTCTCTCTTCCTTCTTTTCTGTTTTCTTTTCTCCCTTTCCATGGCTATTTTTACCAGGCACTCCGAATAATCTAATTGTTTTAGGTCAGGCAGCTTTCTTATGATTTTAAAATCCACATTGATTTCCTGCATATTGGCTACTAAACGGCATAATGTTTTGACCAAAGGATTCCACCAATATATCGCTCTTAACAACTCGCAAAACAACTTAATCAATGTATCCCCACGATAATAATGCAGCATTTCATGTTTCAGGACAAAGTAAATCTCTTCATCCGAAAGCAGCAATGTGGGTGCAGGCAGCACGATATCCGGCTTGCATATGCCAAATGTAAACGGGGTTTCCTCCTTTTTCGCCACCAGGAATTTGAACCTGACTTTCCTTCCGCATTCCCTGCCGATCGCCTCAGCTATCCCGGATATTCTCGGGTTATCCATTTCATCGAACTTGTCCAGCTCTCTCCTTATGCCAACATATTCGCAGACGGACTGGCTAATCCTTATGACCGCCCCTATCAGCCAGACAATGCCAACGATATTTTGAATACTCACTTTGATACCGGCAATCTTAATCAGTGGTTCTTTTAAACCCATATAAAAATCAGGATATATTTTATAGAGTGGAATATTGCTTGCCACCGGCCATTCCACCGGGACAAATAAACGAACTAAAATAAGCAGCATACAAGCTAACAAGAACCTGACATCCAGACGCAGCACTGCATTATTATTGCGGAAAACAAGTTTCAGCAAAACAATAGCTATACTGCTGAAGAAAACAATACTAAATAAAACGGAAGACCTTATCACTGCTTTATACCCTCTTTATCATTTGTATAATAAAATCCCCCGTACATATATTACCAGATATTTCTAATTATATCTGTAACCCGCCAAAAAGTTTTTTCATAAACTTTTTGGCAGTTTCAAACACATAGAAAAAAATAGCAGGCATTTTGCTCTTGCACCAACACCTACTATTTCCCTTGTAAAATTTCCCTTTTACATAACCACCTTAGTGGTTAATGATAGAATACCATAATTTGGAAATTTTGTAAAGAGTATTTTTTGGAATATTATTTGGCAAGAATATGTTGCTCCGCTAAAACAACCTCTATGCTTCTTCCGAAAGCGGAGGAAACAGAGAGCGAGCCGCCTGCTAACATTCTTTTCGCAAAATTTATTCCCCCCTCCTTCAACATCTGATTTCTCATATCCTCCATAACACGGCACATAATTTCGATACCCTCCTTACTCGCTTTGAAAAATCACACTCTGGCTGCCCGTGTCCCATAATACATGTCCCCTGCATTTGTGCAGGAAAAATCATGCATGAGTTCCCCGATTGTCATATCTCCACATTCAGCTTTACCCCTGTATCGTCAGTCGCCAGAATAATCCAGCCGCACGGAACGGTTTGGCGGGGTTTGTAGAGGATTAGATTGAAAAATCAGCTTGATAGCTGATTTTTCAATCGGCAATTTGAGTCAGAGCCTCAAATGTACCCTGATCGCAGCCGGAAATTTCAAATTTACGACGCGTGTCATCGCAGCATGCTGCTCGGACATGGCGATGTGCGGATATCCCGCACTCTCAAATCCGGCTTTTTCAATACATATGATCATATGGAACATATGATCCATTCAGTATTCCTATTAAATACCCCAATCCCTGCTGATTGCCTGCAGTTTTACCATGTGTGGATAAATCCTGCCGGTGTCCATCAGTTCCCCTGGCATTCCCTGTTCGGCAACGGAACCGTCTGACAAAACAACCACTTTATCCGCGCCGCTTACAGTACGCATACGGTGGGCGATAACAAGTACCGTTTTATCTTTTATCAGCCGCGACAGTGCAGCTTGTATCAACGTTTCATTTTCCACATCCAGGCTTGCCGTTGCCTCATCAAGTAAGATGATAGGTGCATCTTTGAGGAAAGCGCGGGCGATCGAAATACGCTGCCTTTCCCCGCCGGACAGCTCGCAGCCGTTTTCTCCAATCATACTGTGATAACCGTCCGGGAGCTTTGCCGCAAATTCCTCACAATTTGCCAGTCTTGCCGCCGTAATCACTTCTTCATCCGTCGCGTCCTTCCTGCCTATTCTGATATTTTCCATGATAGTGTTATTAAACAGCGTCACATCTTGAAATACGATAGAATACAGTGACAGCAATGTTTCCGGCTCTATTTTCGATATATCCATACCGCCGACAGTGATTTTTCCTTTGTTTATATCCCAAAACCGCGCGGCAAGACGTGATACCGTAGTTTTGCCGCCGCCGGACGGTCCGACTAAGGCGGTAACTTCTCCCTGTTTCGCCGTAAAAGACACGTCTTTCAATACGGTTTCCCCAGTATTATAAGCAAATCCTACATGGTCGAATACAATGTCATATCCTTTATTTGTCAGCCTGTCTGTTCCTGTCTGGATAGGCTGGTCAAGGATTTCGTTCATACGGTTTATGTTCGTTTTGGTGGAGATTACCGCAGCAAGATTTTGCAATGCACCCTCAAGCGGGGCATATAGCCTTGAAGCCACAAGCAAAAACATAAAGAACAGCGGAATATCAATTTCCCCACGAATAAGCAGCGCAGAACCTACAAGCGCAACCGTAGCAATCCCAAACTTTAATATCAGCGTTGATGAAACAACAAATATGGCTACGCCAAGCTCCGCTATGATATGTCGCTTTTCTACATCATCAATTTTTTTGCCAAGTCCTTTTAGATAGTTTTTTTCCGCATTATTCGCCTTTAAATCCTGTAAACTTTCTATGCACTCCTGCACGCCTTCTTCAAGCGCAACATCCGCCTTTACCAGCCTGCTCTGAAAATATTCCTGTATGCGGGCGGAAAAGAATGTGATTGCAAACGCAATCGGTAAAACCCAAACCGCCGCAAGAGCCATTCGCCAGTCGTAAGCAAAAAGACAAATCCCTATCAAAGTTGTTGAGATGAGGGAGCCTGCCAGACTGGGTACAAAATGGGAAAATGCCGTTTCCAGTGTAGCGCAGTCACCCATAATGGAATTTGTCAGATCGGCAAGGTCTTTTTTACCAAAAAAGGACAACGGGATTTTGCGGAGCTGCTCTGCCAATGATATACGCCTTACCCCGCTTTCCACATAAGTAGCCAAATAGGTTGCATTGTACTGAAACCAAGTGGCGATGAATATCAGGCACAGGCAAACCAAAGCGCCAGCCACATAGAAAGCAATACGGCTTCCAGTTACCGCCCCATTCATGGCATCAATAACAAAGTAATAAAGAAGCCCGACCGGGAGCATAAATGATATATCCTGTGCAACACAGGCAATACAGCCTTTTATCAGATCAACAGCCCCCTGCTTTGATAACGCAAAGCGTCTTTGCAATGTCTTAATCATGCTTTTACCTCCAATCCTTCCTTCTCATTCGAGATTTTCCATTCTGCCGCTTCAGAATAATTCTTCCACATACGGGTAAATATGCCGTTTCTCCCTATCAGCCCGCTATGTGTGCCTCTTTCCACAATCTCACCGTCCTGAAGTACATAAATGCAGTCTGCTCCTGTGATTGATGACAGCCTGTGTGCAATCATAATAACGGTTTTCCCTTTTGAAAGGACAGATAAAGCCTGCTGCACACGCACTTCATTATCCGGATCGGCAAACGCTGTAGCTTCGTCAAGAATCAGGATAGGCGCATTTTTCAGAATGGCACGGGCAATCGCTATTCTCTGTTGTTCCCCTCCAGACAGATATACCCCGTTTGTACCGATAACCGTATCTATGCCATTTGGCAGTTTTTCGATAATATCCATGCACTGTGCGGCTTTTAGGGCATGGGCGACTTCTTCGCGTGTGGCGTCAGGTTTTGACATACGCACATTTTCCAATATGGATGCCTTGATAAGGCGGCTGTTCTGAAATACAAAAGATACCTTATTCATCAATGTTTCTT
>CAOKPU010000063.1 GCA_948470755.1 uncultured Lachnospiraceae bacterium
CTGCCAGACGGGGCCGCCGGATGGGCCTTTTGACACCCGAATCCTATGATGCAAAAAAACAGGCGAAAACCTTCTGGTTTTTGCCTGTCTTCTAAACAATCTCTGTTTTCAATTATTATTTCCTTTGAAGGAAATCCGGTATCTTAAGCGTTTTCTCTTCTACCGTACTTCTGATGTCGCCCGGTTTATTAATTCCGGGGATATTTTTTAAAGGGGCCGTCCCCATATTGCCCGGCACAACTCCCAGAGAAGGCGATACGCCCCCTGCCGCTATTCCGGATCCCCTGGAAGGCTTTCCCTGCAGAGACGATGGGGAAATATAACCCGCTTTATATGTAGGAAAAGCCGGAGCTGCTTTCACCGCCGCATCTTCCAGCCCTGTTGCGATTACAGTAATCGTGCAAGTATCCGCTTTATTCTCATCATACATGGCGCCGAAAATAATGTTTACTTCATCTCCCGCAAGGCCTTGGACATAATCCGCCGCATCCGCCGCATCTGAAAGGGTAATATCGCCGGATACGTTAATAATCACGTGAGTCGCACCGGAAATCGTTGTTTCCAGAAGCGGGCTTTCCACTGCCATCTTCACTGCTTCGCTTGCCTTATCATCGCCCTTTCCGTAGCCAATGCCTATATGGGCAATGCCTTTGTCCTTCATTACCGTCTGTACATCGGCAAAATCCAGATTAATAACTGCCGGAACATTGATCAAATCCGTAATTCCCTGTACAGCCTGCTGCAATACTTCATCCGCCTTCTTAAGCGCATCCGGCATCGTCGTCCTTCTGTCCACAATCTCCAAAAGCTTATCATTCGGGATAACGATCAACGTATCCACATTGGTTTTTATCCTTTCAATACCATTTAAGGCATTAATCATACGAGCCTTTGCTTCAAACCGAAAAGGTTTCGTCACCACGCCCACCGTCAGAATCCCCATATCTTTGGCTATCTTTGCCACTACAGGAGCAGCGCCCGTTCCAGTCCCGCCCCCCATGCCGCAGGTAACAAAAACCATGTCCGATCCTTTTAACGCCGCCGTTATCTCTTCGCTGCTTTCTTCAGCAGCTTTTTCCCCAATCTCAGGCTTCGCCCCGGCCCCAAGGCCTTTGGTCAGCTTTTCCCCAATCTGGAGCAGCTTGGGCGCCTTGCAAAGCTGCAAAGCCTGCTTGTCCGTATTTATCCCAATAAATTCCACTCCGTCAATACTCTCGTCAATCATTCTATTAACAGCATTATTGCCTGCACCGCCGACTCCTACTACGATAATCTTCGCTGCAGCCTCAGCATCGTTTGTCTTAATCTCAAGCAAGGTGTATCCTCCTTCTTTATACCTTCTAAATTCCCATCAAACTCCTACATGTTATCATATAATTATTTTTCCAAATTAGCAACCTATTTTTCTTTTTTTTCATAGTCTTTTTTTTCCGTATTTTTTTTATCCGAATTTTATTCTTGATGAAATGTTATATTTTTCTTATCTTCTGTATAATTATCCATTTGCAGCGTACCTTTTTTCCCTTCCAGTTCGGGCAAAATATTCTTCAGCCGGATAATTTTCTGATCAATACCGGAATTGGAGCCTAAGGTAACTCTCACATCACCAAAAAACAATGTCAGGTCATAAGAGGAATCAAAGAAAATCTTATCGGCCATAATTTCATACTTATTTAAAAGCTGGGTGATGTCCAGGATCCGTTTAAATATTTCATCGTTTTCCACAGGCAGAAGTTCGTTCAACACGACATAATCGAACTTAAGCCCGGTCACCTGGGGAATTCCGGACGTCCGGCTTTCCGAACTCTCCACCACTGTCCCATCCCTGTCAAAATACATATATCTTCCAAGATATTCCACATATCCCGCCAAAGCTTTTTCATATACGCTGATCCGTATTGTATTAGGCGTAAGAATATGCACGTCCATCTTTTCCACAAAAGGTATGCCCTCTATCCCTTTGTCTTTATATTTCATGGAAAGGTACAGGGAATTATTCCCATATCTGCCTCCCATTACCATGTCCATAATTTCTTCGTTAGTATAATGGATATTGCCGTCCACATAAACAGTAGTCACCTCATAAGCAGTGACTATATAATGATAAATGCCAAATATAATCGAAATGAATGCACAGCATGTAAGCCCTATAATAATCAGGCTTTTATGCTGGGCAAACCATTCCCCAATCCCCGGCCCATCCTGATATATCCCTCCCGCTTCTTTGCTTTTCGGTTTTGGATATATCTTTTTACCCGGCTTTTTTTCCTGTTCCTTTTCCGGCGCCTTTCCTGTTTTTTCTTCCGATTTCTTCTCTTGCTTTTCTTCCTTTCCAGTTTCTTTTTTCTTTTTCTCCGTTATCCCTTTCTCTTTAACCGGCAAGTCCCCATTTTTTACCAGCTTTAAGTTAGGATTTCTTGGTTTCTTTTTTCCATCCCCGCTCCCTTTTCCCTTTATGCTTTTTTCTTTTGTATTTCTTTCCTTTGTACTTATTTCTTTTGTCTTTATTTCTTTCGCCTTTATTTCTTTCGCCTTTATTTCTTTTGCGCTTTTTTCTTTTGTATTTCTTTCTTCCCCTGTCTTTTTCTTTCCTTTCGCCGCCTTCTTTTCCTTTGGGAATTCCGTCGTCTTTTTCTTCGGCATCTTTTTTACGTCTGCGGCCTTTCCTGCCTTTGGCGGTTTCTTTTTAACTCCGGAAGCCCTGTTTGCCTTTTCTCCCCCGGTTTTCTTTTTATCTTTTTGTTTGATCTGGCCCGAAGCCGCTTTTATCCCTTTTTCCGCCCCCTGCTTTATTGCCTTCTTTTTTTCCTGTTCCGTTTTTTGTTTTGTTTCTTTTCCATTGCCGTCCATATAACCTACCCTACATTGATATCCGCTCCCAGATTACGCAAATCTTTACAGATATTTTCATATCCTCTTTCTATAAAGTGCCGGTTTTTTACCACGGTTTTCCCTTCCGCCGCCAGCCCTGCAATCACTAAGGCGGCGCCTCCCCGCAGTTCCTCCGCTTCTACATCCGTCCCTTTCAACATCTCCACGCCGTTTATATAGGCTTTATTTTTCACTGTTTTTATTTCCGCGCCCATCCGCTGTAAATCACCCACTATCCTGAATCGGTTCTCGAATATATCTTCCTCTATAATACTCTGCCCTTTGGCAAAACATAATGCAGCCATCAGGGGCGACTGCAAATCGGTAGGAAACCCCGGATGCACTTCTGTCTTCAAATAAGGGACTGCATTTAATCTGTGGATCACATCCAGGCCGATGCCTTCCCCGTTTACGGTTACGCAGCCTCCCATTTCCTCCGCTACGGCAAGCAACGCCCCCATCTGCTGTGCCGGGGCATTTTCCAAAAAAATACTCCCTCCCGCCGCCAGTGCGGCTGTAAGATAAGTTCCAGCCACAATCCGGTCGGAAGGCACCGTAAATTTTGTTTCATGCAGCGTTTTTACCCCCTTTATCGTCAGCCTGCCGCTTCCCACTCCGGCAATATCCGCCCCCGCTTCTTTCAAAAAGCCGCAAAGAGCCTCAATTTCCGGTTCTCTTGCCGCATTTTTCAAAACAGTGGTCCCTTCCGCAGTAACAGCGGCTAAAATGACATTTTCCGTCGCCCCCACGCTGGGGAACGGCAGTTCCAACTCCGCGCCAAGCAGCCTTTTCGACTTTGCCGTAAAAAACTGTTCCTGCTCCTTTATCTCGACTCCCATATCCCTCAATGCCGATAAATGGATATCAATGGGACGCCTGCCGATCACGCATCCGCCGGGATAGGCCATCGTTACTTCCCCCAGCCTGCCTAATACCGCCCCTAAAAGCATAATGGAAGAACGCATCCGGGTTACCGATTCCCCATTCATCCGGCTATCGTTCACATGGAAGGCATTAACAGTAACCGTACTGCCCGCCCAGGAAACAAAACAGCCCAATTCCTGCAAAAGATTCTGCATATGGCAGACATCCGCGATACGCGGGCAATTTTTAATCACACATGTTCCTTTTATAAGCAAAGACGCCGCCAAAATCGGCAATACAGCATTTTTAGAACCCTGTATCTTTGTTTCCCCTCTTAAGAAATTCCCGCCATAAATATAAATAGAATCCAATGATTCACCTTCTAAACCATTTTTTAGACTATAACCTATTTTATATATATGGCCGTTTCCTCTTACGCGTACTTTGTCCATGACAAAGAAAGGCTTTTTTACCGGTTAAAGGTCTTTTAACCGGATTCCCTTTGCCACGCTCAAAACAAGCCCTATTTCAATCAGCAGGAATAAAACGGCCGATCCACCATAACTGATAAAAGGCAGGGAAATCCCCGTATTCGGTATCGTATTGGTAACGACGGCAATATTCAGGATGACCTGAATCGCTATGTGTCCCATAACGCCCACTACAAGCAATGCGCCGAACAAATCGGAAGCATTATTAGCAATCACCATAAACCTCCATATCAGCAAAAGGAACATTAAGATCACCGCTATCGCCCCAAAGAGCCCGAGTTCTTCACATATAATGGAAAATATCATATCATTTTGGGCTTCCGGAAGGAAACCCAGCTTCTGCATACTCTGCCCCAGCCCTTTGCCAAGAATCCCGCCGGAACCGATGGCATATAAGGCCTGCAGCGTCTGGAACCCTTTGCCGTTGGCATAAGCCTCCGGGTCCAGCCAGGCTAAAATACGTTCGCTTCTAAAACCCATCCCCTCCGAAGAGGCCGCCTGTGAAATAAAGAATACCAAGGCTGCAACTGCCGCCAGCCCTCCCGCCCCGATAATAATGAATTTTTTATATTCCGGGCTTGCCACAAACAACATCAACGCAGCAATCCCAAAAACAATTATCGCCGAACTCATATTATTTGTAATCCGCCAGATCATAAGGCAGATAGGCATAGGTATCAGAAGGACCGTAAAAAAGCCCTTCGTCGTCCGTATCCCACGGCCCATGCGGCATACTAAGCTTGCCAGGAATAAAATCATACCCAGCTTTGCCACTTCTGCCGGCTGCAGGGTCAAACCTCCGATCCTGATCCATCTGGTCGCCCCGTTGGCCGAATATTGCAGCCCCGGGATAAGCACCATGAGAACCATTGCTCCCGACCCAAAATAAGCAAGCGTGGCAAAACGCTCCCAGAAATGATAGGGTATATTCGCTACTACGATCATCGCCGCCAATCCGATAATCGTTGCCATTACCTGTTTTCTTAAGTAAAAGGTTGAACTATGACCCTGCATGTTCGCTTCATAAGAACTGGTGGAATAAATCATCACCAGGCCAAACCCGAGCAAAAACAATACAATGAACAAAAGGCTATAGTCAAAATAATTTTCCGGCTGCTTCCTTCTTCTTCTTTCCGCCACTTTTTCTTTCCGCCCCTTTCATTGCTTAAAGACTATTGACATAATCCTTAAACTTATTTCCCCTTGCTTCGTAATTGGGGAACATTCCCCAGCTTGCACAGGCGGGAGATAGCAACACGGCGTCCCCTCTCTGCGCTGTTTTAACGCATATGTCAAGCGCTTCTTCAAAACCTTTTGCCCTGACAATATTGCATACCCCATGCTTTCTTGCACAAGCTTCTATTTTCTCTGCAGTCTGCCCGACCAGTACAAGGCATTTTACCTTTCCTTCAAAAGCTTCTATCCAGTCGTCATACTCGTTCTGTTTGTCATACCCTCCCCCAATCAGCACCGTAGGCTTACTCATGGCGCGGATGCCCTGAATTGCCGCATCCGGATTCGTACCCTTAGAGTCGTTATAATAATCCACCCCGTTTTTCGTGGCAACGAATTCGATCCTGTGTTCTACCGCGCGGAATTTCCGGACGGTATCCAGGATAATCCCCATCGGAGCCCCCATATGATAAGCCACTGCGACTGCCGCCATTACATTCTCTATATTGCACATCCCTATCAGCTTCATCTCATGGATATTCATCAGCTTCTGCACAAAGCCGTCCTGCGCCATGCAGATTTCATCCCCGTCCAAATATATGCCCTCTTCCAGCTTTCTTGCAGAAGAAAAAAATACAACGCGGGCAGGACACCTTTCCCCGAATTCTTTCGTATATTTATTTTCGTAATTCAACACGCATATGTCTTCCTTCGTCTGCCGTCCTGCGATCCTTTCTTTGACCGCCACATAATTCTCCATGCTGTGATGCCTGTTTAAATGATCCGGGGTAACGTTCAAGACGGCAGATACATCCGGCCGGAAAGACTCTACCGTTTCCAATTGAAAACTGCTGACTTCCGCTACGGTTATTGAATCTTCCTGTGTAAGAAGCGCCGTCCCGGTATATGGAGTCCCAATATTCCCTGCCACATACACCGATGAAGCGCATGCTTTCATAATCTGCCCTACCAGCGTAGTCGTGGTCGTCTTCCCATTCGTCCCTGTGATGGCCGCCAGTTTCCCTTTTGAATACCGGTATCCCAGCTCCAGCTCTCCCCAAACCGGGATCCCTCTCTCCCGCAGCCCGGCCATGAAACCGGCGTCAACCGGAACTCCGGGGCTTGGTACCGCCAAAGCCGTCTCTTTTATTACGCTTTCCGGCAGCTTCCCGATAAAAACCGCCGCCTGTACTCCTTCAGGCAGCTTTTCTTTTACCTCTGCCTCCTTGGCCTTTTCATTTTCGTCATACAAAACCGGAATGGCTCCCGCCCGAAAAAGCAGCTCCGCCGCCCCTATTCCGCTGATTCCCGTTCCGATTACCAATACCTTTTTATTCCGAAGTTCCATAATGACCCTCCATGCCGCCGTATAACAACAAGCCTAAACATTCTTAACTTAAATCCCCAAACACATCGCCGCCAGGCACAGCATTGCCGTCACAATCGTAAACACCGCAACCACCCTTGTTTCCGACCATCCGCATAATTCAAAATGATGATGGATAGGGGCCATTTTAAAAAACCTCTTCCCGCCGCTTATTTTAAAATACCCAACCTGTATGATCACCGAAACCACTTCCGCCGCATAGATTAGCGCCACGATCGGTATGAACAACGGCATCTGCAGCATATAAGCCGTAGCCGCCACAAATCCCCCAAGCGCCAGGGAACCGGTATCGCCCATAAATACGCTTGCAGGATATACATTAAAAAGCAGGAAGCCTAAAAGGGCCCCCACTACGGCGCATGTAACGGGTTCTATCCCGCTGGCCGTGCCTATGGCGACAGCCGTAAAAAAGGTAGCGATCATCACCGTTACGCTGCTTGCCAGGCCGTCCAGCCCATCGGTAAAATTTGCGCCGTTTACTGTGGCAATCACGATAAAAAACAATACCGGAATATTTAAGGCTCCCCAATCCACGTATTTTCCCGGCAGAAAAGGGATCTTCATAGCCAAAGACACTTCCGAATAATTTACCATATAATAAGCGAATATCCCGGTTACCAGAATCTGCCCCAGCATCTTCTGCCATGCCCTTAATCCCATAGAACGGTGCAGTACTACTTTTATATAATCATCCAAAAAACCAATCAGCCCGAAACCTAATGTCACGAACAGGATCGGCATGATCTTGGGGTAATCCTTCATATAGATCACGGAAGTTGCCGTTATGCCAATCAGGATAAGGATCCCTCCCATAGTAGGGGTGCCTGATTTTTTCAAATGGCTTTTCGGCCCATCGTCCCTCTCGGTCTGCCCCACCTTCAACTTTCTTAAAAACGGTATGATCACCGGCCCAAGTATAACGCTTATAGCAAAAGACACCGCCACGGACATAATCACTACACGACTCATCTTCCCATTCCCATCCTTTCAAAATCAGCATTGCAGCCAGCTTTTGACTACATTCTTATCATTACCGCCGCATCTGTGCTTTTGTCGTCCATGCAATCATGGATTCCTATGTATTATAATCCATTCCCTCCAAATAAGGAAGGATATTTTCAAATAGCTGTCTCACAATAGGCGCCGCTATCTGTCCGCCATAATAAACCCCCTGAGGATTATTGATAATGGCTACTGCCAGCACCTTAGGGTTATCTGCGGGCGCAAAGCCTAAAAAAGAAGAAATATAGCGGCCGCTCCCTCTTGGCAGCGTCTGGCTGGTAGCCGTCTTGCCTCCCACCCGGTATCCTTCCACATAGCCATTCTTCCCGCTGCCGTTTTCAACTACCTGTTCCAATATATACCTCATTGTTTCAGATGTTTTCTCTGATACAATATCCTTTTGTACAGGGTATTGCAGGACTTTTACCGTTTTCCCTTCCCCGTTTACCACCTTTACCCCAAAATGAGGCGTTACCCTGTTGCCGCCGTTTATAATAGACGATGCGGTAGCGGCAAGCTGGATTGGAGTGATCTGGAAAGACTGTCCAAAAGATATCGTCGCCAGTTCCACGGCCCCGATATTTTCTTTTTTATGCATGATCGTCCCGGCTTCTCCCGGCAAGTCAATGCCCGTTTTCGTTAAAAGCCCAAACTTCCTGAAATAATCATAATATCTATCCACCCCGATCCGCATCCCTACCGTAATAAAAACAGGGTTGCATGAATTCATTGTACCTTGCACAAAATCCTCTGCGCCATGCCCGCCCACCTTATGGCAGCGGATCCTCCTATCTTCCACCATAATATAACCGGGACAACTGAAACGGTCATTTATCGTAACCGCCCCCGACTCAAGCCCTGCCGCCGCCGTAATTATTTTAAAAGTGGATCCTGGTTCATACGTATCATTGATACATCCATTCCTCCACATCTGGTTTAAAGCATTTTGTTTTTCCTCCTGGTTTGCCGGGACCGGGCTTCCCTCCGGCAATGTATACGGGTCGTTCAGGTCGAATTCCGGTACATTTACCATCGCCAGTATTTCTCCATTCTGGGGGTTCATAACCAATATGGATACACTGTCCGCCTGTTTGGTTTCCATGGCCTGCATAGCAAGCTGGGTCGCGTAGCTTTGAATATTCACATCCAGGCTCACATGGACATCATTGCCGCTTTCCGGCTCAATCCTTTCTTCCCCGGCTTCCGAGATTTCCACGCCTTTTGCATCCGTCACTGTTAGGATCGTTCCCTCTTTTCCCTTTAAATATTCCTCATAGACCACTTCCAGCCCGATAATGCCCTGATTATCCCCTCCTGTAAACCCCAGCACTTTGGACGCCAGCGTTTCATATGGATAATATCTCTTATAATCCTCGTCTACCTTTACCCCGTCTAAGTCATAATCCCTTATCCTATCCCCTGTCGCTTTGTCCACATTGCTTTTGATCCTCTCTATAGCGGAATACTTTTCCACTCTTTTGGATACATACTCTTCCGACAAGCCAAGCTCTTTAGAAAGGATTTTCACTACCGCCTCCGGGTCTTTGATCTGATTATGGATCACAGATATCGTACATACCGTGCGGTTATCCGCCAATACGGCCCCGGTGGAATCTATAATCCTTCCTCTGGCGGCTTTAATCGACCGTTCCCTCTCATGCAGGTTTTTTGCCGCTTCCGTATAATACCCGGAGCATCCTACCATCAGATAAACAAGCCGGCCTATCAACAGGAGAAATGCAGCCGCGCAAAGGAAAAACGCTACTACGATTTTTTTTCTGATATAAGTTTTATTTTTTGTTTCCGGCAGCATAAGCATAACAAACCCCATAAAAAGATGTTACTACAATTTATTATTCTTCTTATAAGGTTATTCTTTTTTTTGCCTTATCAAACACCCGGAGTATATTCCCATCCGGATTTAAACGTCGGAAAAATGAGTATACCGCGTTAAAACGGGCTGTTATTATCTGCGTCTTCCGTCCGGTTCCCTCCGGCGCTGCCCAGCCCGGCCGGCGTGCTTTCCGCCCCGCCCACAACATGCCCTGTTTCCGGATCTACCAAAACTCCGGTATCCGGGTCTTTGGCATATCCCGATTCCGGGTCAATCGGAAAAGTCTTCCAGACTTCCGAGCGGGTTCCCTCTCCTGCCGTTTCCTCATCCCCTTTTTCCGTTCCGTCGCCCTCCCCGCTTTCAGTGGAGCCTTCTTCCGGGCCGCCATCGTCTCCCTCCGGCACAGTTTCTCCCTCTTCCCCGGTCCCTCCGTCTTCGCCTTCCGTTTCCTCTTCTTTTGCAACCGGAGACATGATTTCCTGCTGCAAAGCTTCCAATTCCTCTCTTTCTTTATCCGTAAGTTCCTCCGTCATAAAAATGCCCATATAAGGAAGCACCTCGGTCAAAATATCTCTGACAATATAAGTTGCGTATTTCGCATCGTCCTGATACGGGACATTCGGCCTGTCCACCACAACATAAATCGCTATCTGCGGATCGTCTGCAGGCGCATAGCCCATAAAAGAAACAACATATTCATTATTCTTACGAGGCAGGGTTTCCGCCGTTCCCGTTTTTCCTCCAATCATATAGCCCGCCGGCCGCGCCGTCTTTCCTGTACCCTTTTCCCCGCTGACCACCAGATTACAATATTCCCTGATTTTCTCGGAAACCGATGCCGAAATCGTCTGCTTCAACAGACGCGGTTCAATATTTTCCACAGTGGCACCGCTCGGGCTGACGATTTTACTCACCATATGGGGTTCATAATAGTTTCCACCGTTGATCAGGGAACAAAAACCCGTGATCATCTGTATCATCGTCACATTGAACCCCTGCCCGAAAGAATTGGTTGCCAGTTCCGTAGGCCCTATCGTATTTTTATTATATACCAGGCTTGCCGTCCTGGATTCCCCCCAAAGGTCGATATTCGTCTTAAGCCCGAAATTAAAAATGTGCTGATAATCAATAAAAGTTTCTCTCCCCGTCATTGCGGCAATATCCATCATCGCCACATTGCAGGACATTTCTATTCCCTGGGCTACCGAAACTTCCCCATCCCCCCATTCATTATGGCAACTGATCTCATGTCCCCCGATTTCCCGAAATCCAGTACAGTTAAAATATTCATCGCCTGTAATCTTCCCGGAATCCAAAGCCGCCGCCACCGTGAAAGGCTTGGATACGGAGCCGGGCTCATAAGTGTCATTTATGCAGAAGTTTCTCCATAAGGCATTGAATTGCTGCATCTTTAAATCGGAATCCAGCGCATTAAAATTGTCCGGAGTGATATATTCCCCCAACACTACATTCCCGACTTCATTCACCATCGGCATCCCATATAAGTTTTCCGGGTTCATCCTGTCATTTAAATCAAAGTCCGGATAGCTGGCCATTGCCAGGATTTCCCCCGTATTTACTTCCATAATTATGCAGGCGCTGTTATTGCTGCCGTTTCTCTCCAAATAGCTGTTCTTATACTTTTCATTAAACTTTCTCAGATGTTTTTCAACAATGCTTTGGATATTTACATCTATCGTCGTTACGATAGAATTCCCGTCTACTGCAGGAATGGTAGTCCTTTCCAATGCGGCGTCATCATTTAAATAACCGTATTCCCTCCCCGGGGTACCGCTCAAGACATCGTTATAATATTGTTCCAGGCCGTACAGCCCGCTGTTATCGCTTCTGGTAAATCCTATGACATCACAGGCCAATCTGTTATTCGGATAAACTCTCCGGTATTCTTCTTCAAACCAGATACCTTTAATATCAGCCCCTGCCTTTTCGTCTGCCTGTAGTTCCTTAAATCCCTTGATCTCCTCATACGTCATTTGTTTGGCCAGCACATAATAGGAAGAATCCGGGTGCGATGCAAGGCGGGAACGGATTTCCCCGGTATCCAGCCCGAGTTCCTTCTGCACCGCCTCTATCGTAGGCTCTATATACTTCCCGTCCTTATCGCTCATGACCTTGGCATCCAGGATGACATTATAAACTTTTTCACTGGCCGCCAGCTTCGTCCCTTTACTATCCAGGATATCCCCCCGGCGGAACGGGATTGTCTGGCTGTCATAAGACTGCTGGGAAAGCACCTGCTTCTCATATCTGGCCCCATCGTCCTTATTGATGCTGACAAGACGCAGCCCCAGCCCAACGAAAGCTGACAGCACTAATAAAAAAAGTACTACCAGCTTCTTTTGCATCCTTAATGTAAATCTGCCGTTGATTCCCCTTCTTTCCATATTTCCCTGTATTCTTCTGCTCAAAATATCACCTGCTTTACTGCGGGATATCCGCCACCTGCCTCATGTAATCGCTCCCGCCTCCTTCAACGGAAACAATCTGGCCTTCTTCCGCATATTTCATTCCCAGTTCCTGGATTGCAACCCTCTTTACTTCTTCCAAGTCGATATTGCTTGTAATACGGCTGTACTTCTCATCATTATCCAGCCTCAATGAATTCAACTGGCTTTCAAGTTTTGATATATTCTTGATACTATTCGTAATATCCGACTGCAATCCGATATATATGGTTAAAATAAAGCCGGCCATAATGATCGCACATGATAAAAAAAGCACATAACCAAGGCTCATATGACGGGCCTTTTCCCTGTTTTTCCTCGCAGTATTACTGATCTTTTTAGGACTCTTTGGTACGTATATCCTTTCGTCCGTCTTCCGTACGGCGTTTCCATAAACATAGCCAACGTTTCTTCCTGTGTATGCCTGCTGTCTTCTGTTGTCTCCTCTTGCCCTATACTGCGCCATAACACTATTCCTTTTCAAAAACTCTTAATTTCGCACTTTTCGACCGCTTATTGGACGCCATTTCCTCTTCCCCCGGAAGGATCGGCTTTCTTGTGACCACCTTACCCTTTGCTGCTTTTCCACATACGCACACCGGGAAATCCGGCGGGCATGTACAAGGATTTTCATAATTTCTGAATGCGGTCTTCACTATCCTGTCTTCCAGGGAATGAAAAGTAATGATGCAAAGCCGTCCCCCCGGATTCAGGCAATCCGCCAAATCCTCTAAAGAATCCTTAAGCGCTTCCAGTTCCCGGTTACATGCGATACGTATGGCCTGAAATGTCTTTTTAGAAGGATGCCCTCCCCCATAGCGCATCTTGGCCGGTATCGCCGCTTTTATGATTTCGTTTAATTCACCTGTCGTTTCTATCGGCTTTACTTGTCTGGCAAGGACAATATGCTTCGCAATATTCTTTGCAAACCTATCCTCCCCATAATCCCTTATGATGCGGAACAACTCCCCTTCCGGACAAGTATTGACAATGTCCTTAGCGTTCCATTCCTGCCTCGTATCCATCCGCATATCCAGCGCGGTATCGTATTTATAGGAAAAACCTCTTTCCAAAGTATCCAATTGATAGGAAGATACTCCAAGATCTAAAAGGATGCCGTCCGCCTTCCCCAAGCCAAGCCCTCTTAATATCTCTTTCATATTGCAGTAATTATCCCTTACAATCGTAATCTTATCTTTAAAAGGAAAAAGCTTTTCTCCTGCGGCCTCAATAGCAGCCCCATCCTGGTCAATGCCTATGAGTCTACCCCCTTCTGTCAGCCGGCTCGCAATTTCATAGGAATGCCCGCCTCCGCCCAAGGTGCCGTCTACATAAATCCCATCGCTCTTTATCTTCAAATTGTCTATTGTTTCCTTTAATAAAACGGAGCTGTGCTTGAATTCCATCCCTTTCTCCTTACCGCTTTCGCCTCCTGCATTCCGGTTTTCCCGTTTTATATGCCGAGGCCCAGCCCGGACATATGCTCCGCAATGTTCTCCATGTCTTCATAAGCGGACTCGCCTTCCCATCTTTCTTTGCTCCAGATTTCAATCCTGCTCGCCACGCCTATAAGGGCAACTTCTTTATTGATACCTGCAAATTCTTTCAACACCGAAGGTATCAGTATCCTTCCTTGCTTGTCCACTTCCACGCTGGCTGCCCCTGCCAGGAAAAAACGGACAAAGCTTCTCGCTTCTTTATTTGTAAGCGGCAGGTTCCTAAGCTTTTCTTCAAAGGAAGCCCATTCCTTGTTATCGTACACAAATAGACAGCCGTCCAGCCCCTTTGTCACAACAAACTCATCGCCGAGAGCTTCGCGGAACTTTGAAGGGATGATCAGCCGGTTTTTTGCATCGATGGTATGGTTGTATTCTCCCATAAACATAAAGCTCACCTGCCGTTCCAAAAGAGGTCTGCCACATTGCAGCATGAGATTCTGCCACACGGAACTATTTTTGTTGGGAAATCACTCCACTTTGTTCCACTTCATGCCACTTTTCACCACTTTTATATAGATTTTATACTAATATAGTTCATTTGACAAGCGAATTTCAGGAATTCATTTATAAAAAATGCACTTTGCAGCCTCGTGCAAAGTGCGGTTTTCCGACATTTTCCATATGTTGTAGGAACAATTGTTCTTGATGCAAGATATAGGGACCGGCAGCCTATCCATCAATACCAGCCCCTTTGACAGTGAAGCTCTTCATCGTCCATTCCAGACTCTTTATACGTTAAACCGGAACAAAATAACATCCCCGTCTTTCACCACGTATTCTTTCCCTTCCATTCCAACCAATCCCTTTTCCCTGGCCGCTGCCAAAGACCCTTGTTCCAGTAGGTCTTTATAGTTTACCACTTCCGCTTTGATAAATCCCCTTTCAAAATCCGTGTGAATCTTCCCTGCTGCTTGAGGCGCTTTTGTCCCTATCTTAATCGTCCACGCCCTGGTTTCATCTTCTCCCGCCGTCAGGAAACTATGCAGCCCTAAGATACGATAGCTGGCCTTGATCAACTTTTCCAACCCGGATTCCTCCAAACCCAGGTCTTCCAAAAACATGGCTTTTTCCTCTTCGTCCAGTTCCGCAATCTCCTGCTCAATCTGGGCGCAGATCACAAATACGCCGCTTCCGTTTTCCTTCGCAAACGTCCTTACGTTGGCAACTCCTTGATTGCCCGCCCCATCGTCCGCCAGATCATCTTCCGCCACATTGGCTGCAAAGATCACCGGCTTCCCTGTCAGGAGATTATAAGAAGCAAATAAGCTTATCTCATCTTCATCTCCGGGTTCAAAAGAAAGCGCCAGCTTCCCATCTTCCAGATGGGCTTTCAACCTTTCCAAAAGCGCTTGCTCTTTTGCCAAGGATTTATCCATCCTTGCCCCTTTTCCGACTTTTGCAATCCTCCGCTCCAGAATTTCCAGATCTGAAAAAATCAGTTCCAGGTTAATGGTCTCAATATCCCTTAACGGATCTACACTGCCGTCCACATGCACTACATTGGGGTCCTCAAAGCAACGCACCACATGGACGATAGCATCCACCTCCCTAATGTTGCTCAAAAACTGGTTGCCAAGCCCTTCCCCTTTGGAAGCCCCCTTAACCAGCCCGGCAATATCCACAAATTCAATCACCGCAGGCGTTACCTTCTTCGACCGGTGCATATCCCCTAACAGCTTCAGTCTTTCATCCGGCACTGCAACGATGCCGACATTCGGGTCGATGGTGCAAAAAGGATAATTGGCCGATTCCGCCCCGGCCTTTGTCAGTGAATTAAATAAAGTACTCTTCCCTACGTTTGGGAGTCCTACGATGCCTAGTTTCATAATTTACTATACCTATCCAGAAAGCCTTATATTTCAAAGTTTTCTGCCTTTCTCTATATTTTTACTACACCAATTACTACATTAATTTAAAAGAGTTTAAGCATTTTTTCAACAATCTGCACTTCTTTTTCATCGTCTGTCACATAGACGTATAACTTCATTGTGATACCCACATTGGCATGACCTAAAATTACCTGTAAAGTCTTGGGACGCATACCGCCTTCCATACATCTTGTTGCCATTATACGCCTTAAAACATGCATGTAAAAATACTTTATTACCCATAAAATCAACTCCTTTCTGGTGTATTCCAACAAAAAGAGTTTGATACAAGCTAAGATTATACCATATCATCTATCATTTTGGAATCATCAAATGGAATTTTCAGCTTAAAATCACTCTCCACTTTATAAAAATTTCCTTATTAAAAGATACCAACTATATAACCGTTAGCATCACAACATTCACTTTTCAAATTCATCATCAGTCGCCTCCACGGCTCCGTTCAAGCCGCATTGCGATTTACCTTTACTCAAATTCAAAGACAATACTGCCTTGCTGAATAATATGCCCCTTTGCTTTTTTGATAAAATTGCTTTTTGTGTGCGGAAATTTCAAGTCAATTTTACTGTTAAGAGCATAAATAGTAAAACGATATAAATGTTGTTTACCTTTTGGCGGTTTAGGGCCAGCATACTTATATACTCCATAACCGATCCCTTGTCTGGCATTCCCTAAGCCTGGAACAATCTTTCCGCCTGGAATTGCCTCTCCTATTTTTTCATCTGCTGGTAGATTCCAAATAAGCCAATGCGTAAAATTCTTAAAAAGAGGATGCTTTATATCTTCAAGCGTGATAGCAAGCGTTTTTGCATATGGAGATAAATTCTTTATCAAAAATCCGGGTGAGATATCCTGGCCTCGCCCTGTATTTACTATGGGGAATTTCTCTCCGTTTTTCATACCTTTACATTCAAATATTAAGACATCCATTAAAATATGGTTCATTTTGGCAGCCCTCCTCTTGCCATCATCATGGACACGCCAGAAATTCGTGTGTCCATGGCCATTTTGATACAATATGTTTCTTACGAATCGAATTTTACTTCGATTTTGGGTCGCCCGCTCCACAAGCCGGACCACAGGCAGAAGCAGGCTTTTCCTCCGGCTTCGGGTCTGCCGCTCCGCAGGCGGAACCGCAAGACGATACGGCACTTGTGCCAGAAAATGTAGCCACATTTTCAAGATTACTCATGATAGTTACCTCCTTTAATTTGTTTTCTTGACCTTCTTATGCCAAATTCTTTGCCAACATGACCTCCCTGGTCTATGCTTAGTATAATTTGCAGCAGCCAAAAATAAAAGTACGCACTATTTTATTATGTGGTAAGTTTTTTCTTAGTTGGTGTAAAAATGAATGTAATATAACTTTTGGAAGCGTTTTTATGTTGACAAAAGACGAACTCCCAGCTTGTCCCGTTGCGACCACACTCATGCTCATTGGAAACAAATGGAAGATGACGGTATTGTAATACGCACTGTATACCCTGAAGTTCCTGTTCGTGTGAAATATGCTTTGAGCGAATTGGGAAATACCATGCGCCCTGTCATTGATTCCATGTTTGAATGGGGAACAATGTACCAGTCTATGCTAAAACAATAAATCTCTTGCATCGTGGAAATTTGCATAACTGGCTATTGCGTCATAAAAAAGCTAAAGAACAGCTTTCCCACATTCCGCAAACAGACTTTCCCACAACTTTATAAGATAGCCAGTTATGCACATTCCCACAATGCGACTACGACTACTGAATCTATCTCTTCAATACCACAAACCCATATCTGCCTGCTCATTCAAATCAGGTATGTAATAATCCCCTGCCAGTATATAATCAATCCCATTTTCCGTTATACGTTCCTTTCGCTCATCCATCACTTTTCCTCCTGCCATAATCTCATGTTAGTTGACTTTAGTTCCTCATACTACTTTTACAGATGTGCATTGTAATACCAGATTAAAAGAAATAAAAAAGACATGATTAGCTGAATTGTCGGCTAGATCGTGTCCCTGTTCTGTTTATTTTTGTTTTGGGCAGCCAACTCTTCACGAAT
>CAOKPU010000064.1 GCA_948470755.1 uncultured Lachnospiraceae bacterium
AGGCTTCCACGATTTTAGAGTCTCCTCTCCATCGTGCAAAAGCCGTTTGCACAAACCTATTGTGCCATCTGCCGGGCGGGGCCGCCGGATGGGCCTTTTGATGCCCGGATCCTTATAGGAAAGCACGTCGTCAAACGGATAAAAATTGACGAAGGACCGAAGGTTCTTCAGAACACAATACCGAAGGCATTTTGTTCTTCCTTGTTTGGATCATTTAAAATGATTGACAAGAAAATATTATTATAGTACGCTTAATGGATAGAAATAACAAAATATAAAGAGGGTATTGATTGAAGTTAAGAAAGGAAATGGGTCATGGATAAGGAACTGAGAGAGAAACTGACAGAAAGCGGATTTGAGCTGGATATGACATTGCAGCGTTTTATGGGGAATGAGGCGTTATATTTCAAATTCCTGAAAAAACTTCCGGCAGACCAGAATTATGAAGCTTTTGTGGAGGCAGTGGAAAAGAAGGATCCGGAGGCGGCATTCAAGAGCGGGCATACTTTGAAGGGGGTAATGTCTAATCTTGGGGTAGACGGGCCTCTGCAGGCGTTGCTTCCAATGGTGGAAAAGCTGCGTGCCAATGAGGTGGAAGGCTTAGAAGGTGAATTGGATGAATTCAAGAGCAGATATGAAAAGGCTCTTGCGCTGATTCAGGAGTTATAGACCGTTTTACTTTCCGAAAGGATGGATAGTTACAGCATGAAAAACAGATAGGGAGAACCATATGCAGAGAATATTGTTAAAGCTTAGCGGGGAAGCGCTGGCAGGCAGCAAGAGGATGGGATTTGACGAGGATACAGTGCGCAGAGTGGCATTACAGGTAAAGGGATTGATGGAGGATACCCAGGTTGGAATTGTTATTGGGGGAGGGAATTTCTGGCGCGGCCGATCCAGTGAAAATATAGACAGGACAAAAGCAGACCAGATTGGTATGCTGGCTACGGTAATGAACTGCATTTATGTATCTGAAATCTTTCGCTCCGTGGAAATGGAAACGGAGATACTTACCCCGTTTTTGTGCGGTTCTTTTACAAAACTGTTTCAAAAAGATAAAGCGGATAAATATTTTAAACAGGGGAAAGTGGTCTTTTTTGCAGGAGGGACAGGGCATCCTTATTTTTCCACAGATACAGGGGTGGTGCTGCGAGCCGTAGAGGTGGAAGCGGATGTAATCCTGTTAGCAAAAGCAGTGGACGGTGTTTACGATGCTGATCCAAGATCGGACCCGGATGCAAAAAAATATGACGAGGTGTCTATTGACGAAGTGATAGCAAAGAATCTTCAGGTAGTGGATATGACGGCTTCGATTTTAGCCAGGGATAATCGAATGCCGATGTGGGTTTTTGGCCTGAGCGAGGAAAACAGCATTGTCAACGCGGTAAAAGGGAAGTTTACCGGGACAAAGGTGACAGTTTGATTTGTGCTGCCACGCAGCGGTAAAATTTGGTTAGTGTGAGAAAGGGCAAGGTTATTTTTATAATGGATGAGAGATTAAAGATATATGATGAGAAAATGAGAAAGGCGGTTGACTTTTTGGCTTCCGATTATGCAACGATCCGTGCAGGGAGGGCTAACCCTCATGTATTGGATAAATTGAAAGTAAACTATTATGGAACGCCTACCCCGATTCAGCAGGTAGGGAATATTACGGTGCCTGAAGCGAGAATGATCCAGATAGCGCCTTGGGAGAAGTCTTTGATAAAAGAGATAGAAAAAGCGATCATGACTTCCGATCTAGGGATTAACCCTTCCAACGATGGGGCGGTCATCCGTCTTGTCTTCCCGGAGCTGACTGAAGAACGCAGGAAAGATTTGGTAAAGGAAGTAAAGAAAAAAGGGGAAGAGGGAAAAGTTGCAGTCCGCAATATCCGCAGGGATGGGAACGATGCGTTTAAAAAGCTGGCAAAGGAAGATGTTTCGGAAGACCAGATCAAACAGCTAGGGGAAGAATTACAGAAGATGACAGATAAATTTGTTAAGGAAATTGACAAATTAGTGGATGAGAAATCAAAAGAAATCCTTACGGTATAATTTATAATAAAGCAGGGACAGTCGATGCCAATCGTATTGTCCCTTTTGACCGCAGCGTGCCGTGCAATATCGGCATAGAGGGCCGGATCAAAGGCTTATTTCAGGAAAGGGCATGGAGAGTAGCGATGCTTGAAAATTTAAAGATTCCCAATCACGTGGCGATTATCCTGGACGGAAACGGCAGATGGGCAAAAAGCAAAGGAATGCCAAGAAATTACGGGCATGTGCAGGGGGCGAAAACAGTAGAAACGATTTGTGAAGAGGCATATAAGATGGGGATACAATATTTGACCGTATATGCGTTTTCCACGGAAAATTGGAACAGGCCAAAAGATGAAGTGGATGCTTTAATGAAGCTGCTGCGCAATTATTTAAAAACTTGCTTAAAGACTGCAGAAAAAAACAGGATGTGCGTCCGTATATTGGGCGACAAAACTGGTTTGGACAATGATATCCGGGCGAGGATTGGGGAATTGGAAGAAGCAACGAAAAATAATGAAGGGCTGCATTTCCAGATTGCTTTAAATTATGGAGGCAGGGATGAAATTATCCGTGCGGTGAAAAAGGCTGCGCTTCTTGCAGCCCAAGGCGGAATAAACGTGGAAGAGATGACGGAAGAAATGTTTGGGGAAATGTTAGACACCTGCAACCTTCCCGATCCGGATTTATTGATCCGTACTTGCAACGAGCAGAGAATATCTAATTTCCTTTTATGGCAACTGGCTTATACCGAATTTTATTTTACTCCGGTGCCATGGCCGGATTTTTCAAAAGAAGAATTGATAAAAGCCATCGAAGCATATAATAAAAGGGATAGAAGATATGGACTGGTAAAGAATGATTAGGAGGGAAAGCATATGTTTTTGACCCGTTTGCTTAGCAGCATCGTCTTGGTGATCATTGCTCTTGTGACGCTGCTGCAGGGAAGTTATTTATTGGCAGCCATACTTTTATTCATATCGTTGGCAGCTTATAGCGAACTGTGCAAAGCCTGCCAGATCCATACCGGAGGGAAGCCGGTGAATCCGTTGGAGGCAGTGGGGGCAATAGGGATTCTGGTTTATTATGGGATCGTGGTATTTACCTATTCTCAGGTTGCGCAGATGCTTGCCGTCCTATTTACAATGATAGCCTTTATGTTTGTTTATGTATTTACATTTCCCAAGTATCAGGCTGCCCAGATAATGTCAGCTTTTTTTTGTTTTGTTTACGGACCGGTGATGTTTTCTTTCGTATATCAGACAAGGGAGTTGGAACATGGCGTTTATCTTGTATGGATGATTTTTATTAGTTCCTGGATTTGCGATACTTGTGCTTATCTGACGGGGATTTTGATTGGGAAACATAAGATGACTCCTAAGTTAAGCCCGAAAAAATCTATAGAAGGCGCGATAGGCGGAGCGGTAGGATCTGCATTAGCCGGAGGGCTGTATGGGTATTTTATCGTGGAAAGAGTGGTACCGGAGCAGAAGATCACATGGATTTTTGCGGTAATCGGCGCAGCCGGGGCCGCGATATCCCAGATAGGTGATTTAGCAGCTTCTGCGATCAAGAGAAATCATAGCATCAAAGATTATGGACATCTGATACCGGGGCATGGCGGGATTATGGATCGTTTTGACAGTGTAATATTTACTGCCCCAATGATTTATGGCTTGGCGCTGCTTCTGATAAAATAAAACGGGACTGAGAACAGAAATAGGAGGCACGGATGAAAAAGATAGCCATTTTAGGGTCTACTGGCTCCATAGGAACGCAGACATTGGAGATTATAAGGGCGAATGATGATTTGAAAGTAGTCGCCCTTGCCGCGGGAAGCAATGTGGAACGGATGGAAAAGCAAATCCGCGAGTTTTCGCCCCGCGTTGCGGCGATGTGGAGCAGGAAAGCCTGTGAAGATCTGCGGGCGAGGGTAAAGGACACAGACGTGAAAATATTGTGCGGCATGGAAGGGCTTTTGGAGATTGCCGTCATGGAGGAGATGGAAGTATTGGTTACGGCAATTGTGGGCATGATTGGGATAAAGCCGACGATTGCTGCAATAGAAAGCGGGAAAACGATTGCCCTTGCGAATAAAGAAACTTTGGTGACGGCAGGGCATATCATCATGCCTCTGGCGGAAGAAAAGAGGGTTTCGATTTTGCCGGTGGACAGCGAACACAGCGCAATTTACCAGTCTATGAACGGGGAAAATGCAAAGAGGGCAAAAAAGATACTTTTGACAGCTTCCGGCGGACCGTTCCGGGGAAAAACAGTGGAAGAACTGAAAAGGATGAAGGTAGAAGATGCCTTAAAGCATCCGAATTGGGCGATGGGGAAGAAAATCACCATTGATTCAGCAACTATGGTAAATAAAGGGCTGGAGGTCATGGAAGCAAAATGGCTTTTCGGCATGGGGCTGGATCAGATCGAAGTTGTGGTTCATCCGCAAAGCATCATTCATTCCATGGTAGAGTATGTGGACGGCGCGGTGATCGCACAGATGGGTATGCCGGATATGAAGCTTCCTATAGCATACGCTTTGTTTTATCCGGACAGAAGGCCGTTGGAAGGAAAGCGTGTAAATTTTTTTGAATTGGGTACCCTTACATTTGAGAAGCCGGATCCGGAGACTTTTACAGGGTTAAAGCTTGCTTTTGAAGCGGCAGGGCAAGGCGGGAGCATGCCTGCCGTATATAATGCGGCAAACGAGAGGGCCGTAAGTTTATTTTTGGAAAGGAAGATTGGATTCATGCAGATTCCGGAGCTGATAGAGGCTTCCATGAGGCAGCATAGGAAAATAGATGCTCCTAAGATAGAAGAAATCCTTCAGGCGGAACAGGAAACGTATGAATTTATCGAACGGGTGATAAATTGATTATAACGGTGGTTTTGTTTATCTTAATCTTTGGGTTGATTGTCATATCCCATGAATTTGGACACTTTCTGCTGGCGAAATTAAATGGGATCCATGTGGTGGAATTTGCGGTAGGCATGGGGCCGACATTATTTCATTTTCAAAAAGGGGAGACGAAATATAGTTTAAAAGCGCTTCCGATTGGCGGGGCTTGTATGTTTGAAGGGGAGGACGGCCTTTCCTCCAAAGAGGGAGAGGCGACGGAAGGATCCTTTCTTTCGGCAAGTGTGTGGGCGAGGATTTCTGCTGTAGCCGCAGGGCCGTTCTTTAATTTGATTTTAGCCTATGTATTGTGTCTGATCGTGGTGGCCTTTGATGGATCCAACCGTCCGGTGATCCAGAATGTGCTGCCAGGCAGCGCGGCGGAAGCGGCTGGAATGCAAAATGGGGATTTAATAACGAAAATTAATGGGGAAAAAATCCACTTGGGAGATCAGGTATTTTTGATTTCAGCGCTAAACAGGGGGGAAAACCTTACGGTAGAATATCTTAGGAACGGAGAAACAGGCAGCGTAACGATAACTCCGGTTTATGACAGCAGCGCAGGACGCTATTATATGGGGTTTGCCGGAGTCAGTGAATATTTTAAATGCCGGGGATTTGAGGTATTTCAGCATGGATATTATAAACTGGAATATTGGGTAAGTTCCACTTTTAAGAGTTTGGGGATGCTTTTTTCCGGAAAAGTAACAAAGGATGATGTGGCAGGGCCGGTGGGCATTGCGCAGTTGGTGGGAGATACTTATGAAGAGGCGAAACCATACGGGATCAGCAGCGTTATCCTTTCCATGATGAATATTGCTGTCCTGCTTTCCGTAAATCTGGGTATTTTAAATTTATTGCCCGTTCCCGCCCTGGATGGGGGAAGGCTTGTTTTTCTGTTGATCGAAGCGATAAGAGGGAAGCCGGTTCCGCCGGAAAAAGAGGGGATGGTTCACTTAGCCGGGATGGCGGCTTTAATGGTACTGATGGTGATGGTGCTGTTTAATGACATTGCGCGCATTTTTTCCTGATAAGTTTCTTGCTTGTTTTGTTGTTTTTGACTGCATGGAGGGATTGTCCCTTGCATAACGATTATGTTTCGTATATAATATTGCCATGGGAAATGGATGTCCATTTTCTATGGCAATTCATTTTAATTCAAATCTGTATTCAATGTTACGAGTTCCGTAACGGATTTCAATGAAAAAAATTGTATAAAGGAGGAACGATGGAGTTTATTTCAGAAGTATACTGGGATAAGGGAGGAAGGCGCGTCAATCAGGATTCCGTTTCCCTTCAGGAAGTGTGGGTAAAAGGGGAAAAAGTAGTTTTTGCCTTAATCTGCGATGGGATTGGGGGGCTGGAAAACGGGGAGGCAGCGAGCGGATTCGTCGCGGAAAGGATGACGGAATGGTTTTATAAAGAAGCGGTTATTTTGTTAAAGAGGCATAAAAGTAGAAAAAGGATAGAAAAATCAGGCCTTCGTATGCTGTATAGCTGTAACGGGGAACTGCTAAGGTTTGGAAAAGAAAAGGGGATAAAACTAGGAACAACGGTTACAGCCTTGCTTTTGACGGGGAGACGTTTCTTTTTATGGCATAGCGGAGACACACGGGCATACCGGATTGTGATGGGAAGGCGTCATTCCGGGAAAATGAAACAATTGACAAGGGATCACACGATGGATAATCATACTTTGCTGCAGTGCATTGGCAGTTTTGAGTGGAAAAAGCCCCAGGTAAAGAGCGGTTATTTTATTAAAAAAAGCACCATGCTCCTTTGTTCGGACGGTTTGAGGAATAAGTTGGAAGAGGAGAAAATGATGGAAGCGATGCTGCCAGGGCTGCTGAATGGAAGAGAGCAGATTTACAGGCGGTTAAAGGAAATGACGGAATATGCAAAAAGGCATGGGGAAAACGACAATATTTCTGCGGTTGCGGTCAGGATAGGATAATGTGAAGAGAAGTATAAAAAATGTTTGTTTTATAAAATTTGTGTAAAAATGTTGTTGGAATTGGTTTGGAGTTCGCGGGCTGAGAGAAAGGGCATGGTTATTAGCATGGAAGGGATAGAGAAAGGAAAATATATTTTGTATGAGGAGCTGGGAAGCGGGGGAAGCGGGAAAGTATACCGCGCGTTTGACCGGCATTTAAGATGTGACAGGGCGGTTAAAAAGTTTACTGCGGGAGAGGAGGTATGGAAAAAGGAACTGGAGATATTAAAGGGGCTGCGGCACCCATTGCTGCCTATGATTACGGATTTTATGGAAGAAGATAATGACAGATATCTGGTGATGGAATATATAGAAGGGAAGAATCTGGAGGATTATGTGAAGGAGAAAGGCCATATCGTTCAGGATCAGGCAGTGGAATGGGCAGTGGAACTGGCGGATTTGTTGATTTATCTTCATGAAAGAAACAGCCCGGTGATATACCGGGATATGAAACCGGCCAATATTATTGTAGAGCCGGACGGGAAACTGAAATTAGTAGATTTTGGGACGGCATGGCTGCGTTATCAGGCGGGAGGGGAAAAGTTTTGTGTAGGGACTTATGGTTATGCGGCTCCCGAGCAGCTAGGGGAAGATGGGCCGGAGGGGGCGGATGAGAGAAGCGATGTTTACGGACTTGGGGCCACCTTATATTTTATGCTGACAGGGGATGATCCGTCACAACCGCCATTTTTGATGCATCCTATCCGTTTTTTTGACAGAAGGCTGTCAATGGAGCTGGAAAAGATTGTGGGAAAAGCGGTGGAGGGGGATAAAAGAAAAAGGTATCAGACGATGCGGCAGTTTAAAACAGCGATGGAACGTTATAAGAGTAAGGATTTCATGAGGGAGTGCATTGGGAAAGGGGCAAGTATCCTATATTATGGCATCTTATTTGGCCTTAGCTTCTTATTTGCAGCGGCATGTCGTTTTCCCAGGCAGGAAAAGCGGATATTGATTGTTTCTTCCCTGATTTTGTCTGCCTGCCTGCTCCGTTTTTTTGTTTTTGCCGGGCGGGGGCGGGGAAAGCGGGGAATATGCAGGGAAAGGAGCATTTTGCTGACGGAGAAAAAAGGAAGGGGTCTTACTTTATTGTTGGTTGTTGTTATTTTATCAAGGGCGGCAGTAAATGTTCCCAAAGCCTTTGCCAAAGAGGAAAATACTCTTTTTGTCAATGTGAGGAATGAAAAGGGGCAGAAGATCCTGATACAATTCGATGCCGTATATCCCTTAATGGATGCCCTGAAATTGGAACTGCCTTTGTGCAACTTTGAAAAAGGAGGAGTTTACCGGCTGCGGTTGGAATGTATGAATTGTGAGACGGAAGAAAAAAACAGCCGGACTTTCTATTTAAAAAGTATTGAATCCGAATAGTAAAATAGGGTATGATAGATCATACGGATATAGGACACATGGGAACAAGGAGCGGCGGGATGAAAACAAAGGCGGTACATATTGGGAATAAAGTGATTGGTGGGGGCAGCCCTATCCTGATACAATCTATGACAAATACAAGGACGGAGGACGTGAATGCAACGGTGGAGCAGATTCACCGTTTGGAAAAAGCAGGATGTGAAATTATCCGGTGTACGATACCGACTATGGAGGCGGCCTTCGCTATTGGGGAGATCAAAAAACAGATATCCATACCTTTTGTTGCGGATATCCATTTTGATTATAAGATGGCAATTGCCGCTATGGAGAACGGCGCGGATAAGATAAGGATCAATCCGGGGAATATTGGCGGCAGGGAAAAGGTGGCCGCAGTGGTAAAAGCGGCAAAAGAAAGGGGAATCCCTATCCGGGTAGGTGTAAACAGCGGCTCCCTGGAGAAAAATATTGTGGAAAAATACGGAGGAGTTACGGCAAAAGGCCTTGTGGAAAGCGCTTTGGATAAAGTAAAAATGATAGAGGATCTGGATTATGACAATCTGGTTATCAGCATCAAATCTTCCGACGTACTAATGTGTATCAAAGCACATGAAATCCTGGCTAAAGAAACAGATCATCCGCTTCATGTAGGGATTACGGAAGCCGGGACGGTTTTTAGCGGCAATGTGAAATCCGGAGTAGGGCTGGGCATTATCCTTTATCAGGGGATTGGCGATACGATCCGGGTATCGTTGACCGGCGATCCGGTAGAAGAGATTAAATCGGCCAAATTGATCCTGCGTTCTTTAGGGCTTAGGAAGGGCGGCATTGAAGTTGTATCCTGCCCTACCTGCGGAAGGACGAAAATTGATTTAATTGGGCTTGCAGGCCAGGTGGAAAAAATGGTGGAGGATTTCCCGTTAGATATTAAAGTGGCGGTTATGGGATGCGCCGTAAACGGGCCTGGAGAAGCAAAGGAAGCGGATATAGGGATTGCAGGGGGCATAGGGGAAGGGCTTTTGATAAAAAAGGGACAGATTATTAAGAAAGTCCCGGAAGGACAGCTTCTTTCCGCGCTTAGGGAAGAATTGCTCCATTGGAGCTGATAGGACAGGTGTACGGTGAAGAAATTTTTTGATGTTTTTCCTGCTTTGCAGATTGATGATAAAACGAAACAGTTTTTAGAGGAAGCCGAGGTAGAGAGGGTTTCTTCAACAAAAAAGAAGGATCTTTTAAGAGTATACATAATTAGCGACCGGTTGATTGACAAGGCGTATATATGGAAAACGGAGAGAGGGATTGAAAAAATGCTTTCTTCTTTTCAAATGCATGTCAAGATTTATGAAAAATACCGTTTATCTTCCCAATATACCCCGGAAAAGCTGATGAAGGTATATAGGAGCAGTATTTTATTGGAACTAAGGGAGTATAGCCCTGTAGAGTACAATCTCTTTAAAAATGGGGATATCGTTTATCCATCGGAAAATAAGATGGTTTTGACGGTAGAGGATTCTGTGCCGGCCAGAAGCCGGAGTGGGGAATTAGCCAGGGTGCTGGAAAAAATATATAATGAAAGATGTGGTTTTCAGGTAAATATTGAAGTCTCTTATAAAGAAGAGAGGGATGGGAAAAGAAAGGAAGAAGACGAACTTAAAATTGCAAGACAAGTGGCGGAAATCAGCGCAAGGGCAATAACGGCAGGGGCAAAGGAAGAAAGGCCGGACAGTGTAGCGGAAAAAGAAAACATGGTTTCCCAAAGACGTATAAAGGAAGATGCCCCGGAAGAGAAAAAGAGCAGTATATCAAAGCAGGACGAAAATACAGACAAAGGAGGTTTGTGGAAAAAAGATCCCGGACGCGGGGATTTCAAGCGTCAGGTCAAACGCTCCGACAACCCTGATGTACTATATGGAAGGGATTTTGAAGAACCGGCAATGAATATTGAGGATATCATTGGTGAAATCGGGCAGGTAATTATAAGGGGCAAGATCATCCATGAGGACAAAAGAGAAATAAAAAACGAGAAGACAATTCTCTTCTATGATATTACGGACTTTACGGATACTCTTACATTTAAGATTTTTGTGAATAACGATCAAGTGGAGGAAATAAGAAAAGGTATATGTGAGGGTGCGTTTGTTAAGGTAAAGGGAATGGCTGTCATTGATAAATTTGATAATGAATTGACGATCGGATCGATAAGCGGTATTAAGAAAATTCCTGATTTTACAACGTCCCGTTCGGATAACAGCGTACGCAAAAGGGTAGAACTCCATTGTCATACGAAGATGAGCGATATGGATGGGGTGTCGGAAGCAAAGGATATTGTAAAAAGGGCTTATCAATGGGGCCACCCGGCTATTGCGATTACTGACCATGGAGTGGTACAGGCATTCCCGGATGCAAACCATGTATGGGAGGACTTATGGAAGAAAGAGAAGGCGAAAAGAAAGGATGCAGGAGATCCTAATCCGGATAAACAGGATTTCTTTAAGGTGATTTACGGGATGGAAGCTTATCTGGTGGATGACCTGAAAGAGATAGTAACTGGAGATAAAGGGCAGGATCTGGATGGCGTTTTTGTTGTCTTTGATATAGAAACGACCGGCTTTTCCCCGATCCATAACCAGATTATTGAAATTGGCGCGGTAAAAGTCGCGAAAGGGGAAATGATCGGGAGGTTTTCTTCATTTGTGAATCCTGATGTGCCGATCCCGTTTGAGATTGAAAAATTAACAGGGATCAATGATGGGATGGTGTCAGATGCTCCTATGATCGATCAGGTACTCCCTCAATTCATGGATTTTTGCCAGGATGCCGTATTGGTCGCTCATAATGCAAATTTTGATATGAGTTTCATTTTGGAAAATGCGGCGAGGCTTAAACTGCAAAGAGAATTTACCTATGTGGATACGGTAGGGATTGCAAGGCTTCTCCTTCCGCATCAGGCAAAGCATACGCTGGATGCAGTTGCCAAAACACTGGGCGTTTCTTTGGAAAACCACCATCGTGCGATAGACGATGCCCAGGCGACGGCAGAGATCTTTATAAAATTCATACCTATGTTAATGAAAGAAGGGGCATATGACTTAAAAACGATTAATGCCATGGGGGCCTCCAGCCCGGACATTGTTAAACGGCTGCCTTCTTATCATGCTATTTTCCTGGCGAAGAACGATACGGGGAGGGTAAATTTATACCGTCTTGTATCCGAATCTCATCTGACATACTACAGTAAACGGCCGAGGGTTCCGAAAAGCCTGTTGATGGAATGCCGGGAGGGACTGATTATTGGAAGCGCCTGCGAAGCCGGGGAGCTGTATCGTGCATTATTGGATGGAAGGGCGGAGGAAGAGATTGCGAGGATTGTAAATTTCTATGATTATCTGGAAATCCAGCCTACCGGGAATAATAAGTTTATGATTAGCTCCGAAAAGGTGCGGGATGTCAATTCGGTGGAAGATATTGAAAACATTAACAAAAAGATTGTGGATTTGGGAGAACAGTTTAATAAGCCTGTTGTAGCTACTTGCGATGTCCATTTTTTGGATCCAGGGGATGAAGTATACCGCCGCATTATTATGGCAGGGAAAGGATTTGCCGACTCGGATAATCAAGCTCCCCTGTATTTGAGGACGACGGAGGAAATGTTGGAGGAATTTGCTTATTTGGGGAGCGATAAAGCGGAAGAAGTGGTAATTACCAATACAAACCGGATTGCCGATATGGTGGAGACGATATCGCCGGTACGCCCGGATAAGTGTCCGCCGGTTATTGAGGACAGCGATAAGACGCTGACGGATATTTGCTATAGTAAAGCGCATGAGATTTATGGGGAAGAACTGCCGGATATTGTGGAACAGCGGTTGGAAAGGGAATTGCATTCGATTATCAGCAATGGATTTGCCGTGATGTATATCATTGCCCAGAAATTGGTATGGAAATCAGTAGAAGATGGATATCTGGTGGGATCCAGGGGATCCGTAGGATCTTCTTTTGTGGCGACGATGGCGGGAATTACAGAGGTGAATCCGCTAAGCCCTCACTATTATTGTGAAAAATGCCATTATAGCGACTTTCATTCAGAGGAAGTAAAAGCATATGCAGGAAGGGCGGGGTGTGATATGCCGGATAAAGCCTGCCCGGTCTGCGGGACCTTATTGAAAAAAGACGGGTTTGATATCCCCTTTGAGACTTTTTTAGGGTTTAAAGGGGATAAAGAGCCGGATATCGATTTGAATTTTTCAGGCGAATATCAAAGCAAGGCGCACAAATATACGGAAGTGATCTTTGGCGCAGGCCAGACGTACCGGGCGGGAACGATTGGCACGTTAGCCGATAAAACGGCATTTGGATATGTAAAAAAATATTTTGAGGAAAGAGGGGAAGGGAAAAGGACTTGTGAAATTAACCGGATCGTCATAGGATGTACGGGCATACGGAGAAGTACAGGGCAACATCCGGGCGGAATTATCGTATTGCCGTTAGGAGAGGATATCAATTCTTTTACTCCGGTACAACATCCGGCTAACGATATGACGACGGATATTGTTACTACCCATTTCGATTACCACTCCATAGACCATAACCTGTTAAAGCTGGATATTCTTGGGCATGATGATCCGACGATGATACGTATGCTGCAGGATCTGACCGGTATTGACCCGGTAAAAATCCCATTGGATGATACGAAGGTGATGTCATTGTTTAAGAATACGGAGGCGCTTGGAATTACGCCGGATCAGATAGGGGGATGTAAGCTGGGGGCTTTGGGAATTCCGGAGTTTGGCACTGAATTCGCCATGCAGATGCTGATTGATACGAAACCGCAGGCATTTTCGGATTTGGTGCGGATCGCAGGGCTTGCCCATGGTACGGACGTATGGCTGGGCAATGCACAGACATTGATTCAGGAGGGGAAGGCGACGATTTCCACAGCAATCTGTACAAGGGATGACATTATGGTATATTTGATTGGGATGGGAGTAGAAAGTTCCCTTGCCTTTACAATTATGGAAAGCGTCCGTAAAGGAAAGGGGTTAAAGCCGGAAATGGAAGAGGCGATGCTTGCTGCGAATGTGCCGGATTGGTATATTTGGTCTTGCAAAAAAATAAAGTATATGTTCCCCAAGGCCCATGCAGCGGCTTATGTTATGATGGCGTGGCGCATTGCTTATTGTAAAATAAATTATCCGCTTGCTTTTTATGCGGCGTTTTTCAGTATCCGGGCGTCAGCTTTTTCCTACGAACTAATGTGTCAGGGCAAGGAACGTTTGGAGAAAGTGATGGCGGATTACCGGCAAAGAATGGATGCCCTATCTAAGAAAGAGCAGGATTCATACCGGGATATGAAGCTGGTTCAGGAAATGTATGCCAGAGGTTTTGCATTTATTCCGATTGATATTTTTTCGGCGAAGTCCAGAAATTTCCAGATTGTGGAAGGGAAACTGATGCCTTCCTTGAGCAGTATTGACGGTTTGGGGGAAAAAGCGGCGGATGCTATTGTGGAGGCGGCTAAAGATGGCCCTTTCTTATCTAAAGATGATTTCCGGCAAAGGACGAAGGTTTCTAAGACGGTCGTAGATCTGATGGCTTCCTTGGATCTGCTTGGAAATTTACCTGAGTCAAATCAAATAAGTTTATTTGATTTTGTTTCATAAATAGACTATAATAGTAATAATTTTATTGAATACGACAATATAGGGAGGATATGTATGTTTGGTCACATTTTTGGGAGGTTTCTTGTAGAGCAGAAAATGATTTCTCAACAGACGCTGGAAGAGGTTTTGGAAGCTCAAAAGAAAGTGAGGGTAAAGCTGGGCCTTATAGCAGTCAGCGAAAAGCTGCTGTCCAGGGAACAAGCGGATAGGATTAACGACAGGCAGGCTTTTGAAGATAAGAGGTTTGGAGATATTGCGGTGGAAATGGGCTACCTGACGGAAAGCCAGGTGAGCAGGCTTCTGCAGTTGCAAGGAAATCCCTATTTGACGTTTATCCAGGCTATGGTGGAAAAGGGTGTGATGTCGTTAGAGGAAATCGAAAACGCCATGGACTTGTACCGTCGTGAGAATGGCCTTACAAATACGGATCTGGAAGCTTTCAAAAGCGGGGATATGGATCGGATGATCCCCCTTTATGTCAGGACGGAAAATCAGCTTTTATCCGGGCTGGTAGGCGTTGCGGTTCGTACGATCGCCAGGTTGATTGACAGTGAAATAGCTATTGAACCTTCCTATAGTTCTTACAGTTATGAATTTGAGAATATTGCGGTCCAGGGGGTAGCCGGGGATCATTCAATGATGCTTGGGCTGGCAGGGGAAGGCAATAATCTTTTGACGATTGCGGATATTTTTGCAAGGGAAGAATTCCCTTCCATGGATCTGTATGCTTTTGATGCAGTGTGTGAATTTATTAACTGTATCAATGGTTTATATGCCTCGTCGCTTAGCGCAAGAGGCGTGATGGTGGATATGGTCCCGCCCGCTTATTACAAGGCAGGCTGCCTGAAAGCGGAAGATAAATTGTTGATCGTGCCGGTTTATATCAAGAATCGTAAGGTAAGGATTGTAATAGCAGCGGATACGCCTATCCGTGTGGAAGCATAATATATTGTTGTAGCCGGCAGTTGTAAGTGAGGCAGATTCCCAATATGTGTATATGTGTTTTCATTTTTGACCGCAGGGATTAAGCAGGAAACGAGGAGGAGAAGATTATGGCGAAAATTTTAATTGTGGATGATTCCAGGACATCCCGTAAGATTTTGAAGGAACTTTTGGAAGGCGGAGGGCATGAGGTTATAGGAGAAGCGTCCAATGGGGAAGAAGGGGTAATCCGGTATAAGGAATTAAAGCCCGACATTGTCACGATGGATATTACAATGCCTACTATGAATGGTTTGGAGTCTTTGATATGCATTAAGAAGGAAGACAATAAATCTAAGGTGATCATGATAACTGCAGCAGGGCAGAAAGAAAAAATGGTGCAGGCTATCAGGGAGGGGGCGGATGATTTTGTAACGAAGCCTTTCGATGCGGAACAGATTCTGGGGGCGATTAAGCGAGTATTGGAAATGAATTAAAAAAATTAAAAAAAAGGCTTGCATTATTTGTCGTTTTATAATAAAATAATCAAGTCGGCAAATGAATAGGAGGTTTTCTGTTTATTTGCGTATACGGCTCGTTGGTCAAGCGGTCAAGACGCCGCCCTCTCACGGCGGAAACAGGGGTTCGATTCCCCTACGAGCTGTTGACTGTTGCATGATATTTCATGCTTATAACAGCCCAACCCTAAAGGATGCCGGAAACTTGATTTTATCAGGTTTGCGGTGTTTTTTATTTCTGTAAATTAGGAAGTCGGCATGGGATTAAAATCACGAGGGAACCTTTGAGGGAACAACATAGAGGCTGAGGGAACGCAGAAAGGAGAAATTCTGTGCATCGTGAAAATTAAATATGGAGTTAGGTGACACCAGCTTATCTTTCTTTGCTAACTCGGACTTTGGCATGTTAATGCCGCTTCTGGAAGCGGTAAGGTTCTCTTTGTATTTGCGGTCAGCAAAACGGGCATCATACATATATTTATGCGCGATGGTGCATTTATGGATAGCTTTGCTGCAGCCATTGCAGACAAAAGGAGCCTTGTCCAGCCGGCTGCAGCGTTCCCGCACAAAATCTTTGCAGGTCAGATTGCAGGTTGGACAGGAAGAGCATTTGATGCCACAGAGGATAATCTTTCCACAGACATTTGTCTTTCGGCAATGATATCTGTGGATGCAGAAGTTATGTGCATTGTAGAAGGTACCCTTGTGATACCAGTCGCTGAGCCGATGCTTTTTGACCTCTTTGGAAATGGTAGAGGGGTCTTTGCAGAGGAAGCGTGCGATGTCCTTAAAAGAAGCATCTTCGGAAAGGGCCTTTTGAATGTAAAGCCGATCCGGCTGGGAGAGGCGTTTGTGATTATCAGGTATAAGATAGCTCATAAATCCTCCTTCTACTGCTGTCAGAAGGCAGAGGAATGATATCATAAGCGTATGAAGAAGTAAATGCTACTTGTGCAAAGGTAAATGCCACTAAAGTTTGAGAAGGTAGAATTTAAAATTTCATTTCGGGATTTAAAATTTCATTTCAGGGTCGTGGTATATAGTATGGATGTGATTGAAAATATTTCGATTATATGGTAGTATGGAAATGTGAAAATAGAGGGGAAAGCAGGTGGGAAATTTGACAGTGACGGAACAGATAGACCAGAAACATCAGGAAGATTTACAGAGGCTGAGAGGTTTTCGCCTGCTTGATGATGATTTCCTCACGAAATGTTTTGAGGGAGATACGGCAAGTATAGAACTGGTATTGCAGATTGTACTGGAAAAACCGGATTTAAAAGTACTGGACGTTCGCACACAGGTATTTGTGGAGAATTTGCTGAATCGTTCGGTGAAGTTGGATATCCTGGCTACGGATAGTACGGGGACAAAACTGAATGTGGAAGTACAGCGTTCTGATAAAGGAGCCGGAAGAAAAAGAGCAAGGTACAACAGCAGCATGATGGACGCAAACCTTTTGAAGAAAGGCGAGGACTTCGACAAGCTGCCGGAAACGTGGGTAATCTTTATCACAGAGAATGACGTAATGGGAAAAGGGTTGCCGCTCTATCCGATTGAGCGGTGCTTTTTAGGAACCGGAGAAAGATTTGAGGACGGTTCGCACATACTGTATGTAAATGGTGCTTACCGTGGAGATACGCCAATCGGGAAGTTAATGCATGACTTCTCCTGCACAGACGCAGCGGATATGTACTATGGGACACTGGCGGACAGGGTGAGATTTTTCAAAGAGAGCAAGGAGGGAATCGAGATTATGTGCCGTGCTATGGAAGATATGAGGAATCAGACATTGAAAGAAGGAATGAAAGAAGTTGCGCTCCGTATGTTGGCGGCTGGCAAATATGCTTTAGAGGAAATCGTTAATATTTCAGGACTTTCTCTTGAAGAAGTCAAGCAGTTAAAAGCTGACAGAAGTGCATAGACAAAGGCTAATGGGCCGGGAATCTGAAAATAAGGTTCCCGGCTCTATTATGGCTTTAGCCAGTTGAGTACATCGGAGTTTTTCGTGTTCCGAAAAATGG
>CAOKPU010000065.1 GCA_948470755.1 uncultured Lachnospiraceae bacterium
ATACTGTCGAAATTAAAATGCTTTTTCCGTCTACTACAAAGTGCCGCGTTACAATATATATTATACGGTTGTCCTCATGCTGATCTATTCCGGCTGCCGCATCGGCGAATTGCTGGACCTAAAAAAAGAAAACGTAAACTTAGAAGAACGCTGGTTTCATATTACCGAAGCTAAAACCGCTGCCGGAATCCGTACCGCGCCCATAGCAGAAAAAGTATACCCGTTCTTTGAATACTGGTATAACCTTAATGACTGCGAATACCTGTTAAGCACCCCGGAAGGCGAACACTTCAAATACAGAAATTATTATGATAGTTACTGGATGCCGCTTATAGAAGCTGTAGGCATGTCCCACCGCCCGCACGATACCCGGCACACCTGTATAAGTATGCTCACCGTTGCTGGCATATCCGATAAGATCATAAAGAAGATCGTAGGACACAAGGGGCAGGGTGTAACGGAAACAGTATACACACATTTTGAAATTGAAGAACTTTTAAACGCGATCAACAAAATATAACTTAAGGCGGGCTTGCCCCGCCTTATTTCTTGTGTGTCTTCCCTATGATTCTTCTTACCTCTGCCGTCTTCTCACAATGTATATTCCTGCTGCCTGTTACATCGTTTATATAGCCCTTTTTCAAATAGATAAAATAGCCTTCGTCCTTCGTATAGGATAAGTCCTCTATCATTTCGTAATACTTCCTGGGTACTTGCCACTTCTCTAACATTCTCTTTTTTTCTTCGCTAAAGCCCTGCTTCTTCTTCCCTAATCGGCTTTCCCCTGCTGCCAGGTCGTCACACACTAAGGCATACAGATATTCATTAACCGACATTCCCAGGGCAGCAGCGGCAGCCTTTACCCTTTCCTTCTCCCCTTTAGGAATTGTTAACGGTATTCTGTCGTAATGTTCCCTGCAATTCTGATTCTTATAAGCCGTCCTGTCCATCTTCTGCCTCTTCTTTCGCTTTTTCCACGTTGTAGCAAAGTCTTACATAAGACACAATCTTTTTCTTTCTGTATTTGTAAGTTACGTGTAAGTTATGTGTAAGTTACCGATGAAAATTTAACCTTTTTTGTGGCACTCTACAAAATTACAGGAATAGAGAAAACCCAGGAAACATAAGCATTTCCTGGGTCTTGGTTTTTTTCTGTATTCGCTTTGAACTAACGCTTGGAGAACTGCGGCGCACGGCGCGCTGCTTTGAGGCCGTATTTCTTTCTTTCCTTCATACGAGGATCCCTTGTCAGATAACCCGCTTTCTTCAACACCGGCCGGTAATCTGCATCAGCCTGAAGCAAAGCTCTCGAAATGCCATGCCTGATCGCTCCTGCCTGTCCTGTGTATCCGCCGCCGCATACATTTACTTTAACATCAAATTTATCTACCGTCCCTGTTGCCACAAGAGGCTGACGGACAATAACTTTTAATGTCTCCAATCCAAAATAATCATCGATATCTCTTTTATTGATCACAATTTTCCCGTTGCCGGGTACTAAATATACTCTTGCAATTGATTTTTTCCTTCTACCGGTTCCGTAGCAATTTGCTGCCTTAGCCATTTTAATTTTCTCCTTTCATCCACTGGATTAAAATGTTAATACTTCAGGTTTCTGAGCCATCTGCTCATGCTCAGGCCCTGCGTATACATGAAGCTTCCTGTACAACTGCCTCCCTAAAGGCCCTTTCGGGAGCATGCCTTTAATCGCATGTTCAACTACTCTTTCCGGTTTCTTAGCCATCATCTCTTTTAATGTGGTTGACTTCAGGCCACCCACATAATCGGAGTGGCGATAGTAGATCTTCTGATCCATCTTCTTGCCTGTTACTTTAATCTTTGCCGCATTCACAATTACTACGTAATCGCCTGTATCCATATGAGGCGTATAGATAGGTTTATTCTTACCTCTTAAAACTTTAGCAACTTCAGATGCCAAACGTCCGAGTGTCATATCAGTAGCGTCAACTACATACCATTTTTTCTCGATAGTAGCTGGACTAGCCATAAAAGTTTTCATTACGTTACCTCCAACCTTCAATCAATTTTCCTCCGGCCATCCGCCGGACACTTCCGTTATCTCTTCTTCCACCAGCTCCGCTGCCATGGTGCGGATGTCCGGCCACACCGTAAGGCCTCGCCCTGACGGACTTGCAGGAAGCTCCGAATCCATCCCGGCACTTCTCTGCGCCTATATTTATAATGTTCTGCCGGGGCTATGGCATCAACATTACGAAACATTGTCACATTGAAATATTATATTATACGCATCCACGTGTGTCAATATTATTTTATAAATTCAACCATAAATTTGGTTACGATTTCCTTTGTTGTTGAGAACGTCAAAAGCCCATCCGATAACGTCCGCATCCTCTTTTATAAAAACTCGTACTTTACCAGCATAAGCCCACATGCCGGAGCCGTCGGCCCAGCCGCCGCCCTGTCTTTTGCCGAAAGGATATCATTGATATGCTCCGGCTCCCAAGCCCCTTTCCCGGCTTCCATCAAGGTCCCTGCGATAATCCTCACCATATTGTACAAAAAACCATTCCCCGTCACCCGGATCATGATCTCCTCCCCCTCCTGCACCACTTGAAGGCTATGGATCGTCCTTACCGTACTCTCCGCCTGCCCCCCGGCGCTGCAAAAACTTTTAAAATCATGCTCGCCTACCAGATATGCCGCCGCCTCCTGCATTTTATCCGCATTCAGAGGCACATAGGTGAAATAAGAATAAAGCCTTTTCGTAGGAACCGGAAACCTAGCGTTAAGTATTTTATATTCATATGTTTTCCGGCTCTCGCAATGCCTGGGATGAAAATCCGATGCCACTTCCTGCGACTTCCGTATCCGTATATCCTCCGGCAGCTTTTGGTTTAAAGCATAGGATATTTTATCCCCCGGTATCCTTGACTCCGTATCAAATACCGCCACATTGCAAAGCGCATGAACCCCGGCGTCCGTCCGGCTTGCCCCAATCACTTTAATCTCTTCCTGCAATAGCTCCCCCAGACATCTGTTCACTTCCCCCTCAATGGTAGGCGCATTGTCCTGAAGCTGAAAGCCGCTATATGCAGTGCCGTCATAGGCCACTGTCAGCATGATCCTTCTCATAATGTAAAAATTCTCCCAAAATATACGCTTACAACCGCATACCCAAGCAATACCGCATATGCGTACCTGTCTCTTCTATGGTAAATTAATGGTTTCATCTTTGTCCTATGCTCCCCGCCCCTGTAACATCTGGCTTCCATCGCCATAGCAAGGTCATTGGCCCTCCGGAATGCAGAAATAAACAACGGGACCAACAAAGGCACAAGGCTTTTCGCTTTTTTTATCAGGTTCCCGCTTTCAAAATCCGCTCCTCTGGCAATCTGCGCTTTCATGATCTTATCCGTTTCCTCCAAAAGGATCGGGATAAAACGAAGCGCAATGGACATCATCATCGCCACCTCATGCACCGGTACATGCAGCCGTTTCAACGGCGACATCAATTTTTCCATACCGTCCGTCAAGTTGTTCGGCGTCGTTGTCAAAGTCATCAGGGAAGAACCTATAATCAAAAACACCAGCCTGACGGCCATCATCGCCGCCAGCCTTAACCCTTCTTTTGTCACCGTCAGCTTCCAGACGGAAATAAGCGGCTCGCCCGGCGTCAGGAACAAATTAAAAACGACTGCTACTAACAACAGGAACACAATGGACTTCATCCCTTTTACCATAAAACGGAAAGGGACTTTGGAAATCTTCACCATACATGCCAAAAATGCCGCTGCAATCAAATATCCGATAAAATTATCCACTAAAAAAAGAGAAATAATAAAAACAAACGTAGCCACTAGCTTTACTCTGGGATCCAGCCTATGGATCACGGAGTCAGTCTGATAATATTGGCCTAATGTTATATCCCTTAGCATCCTCTCCCAAATCCTCCTATATAGCCGGTCTTCCGGACATGACGCCGGGCATTCCGAAACTTTCATGCTGCATTTTTGCAGCCCTATCCTCTTTTCATGCCCCTTATGGCGCAATGCCCTTATGGCGCAATGCCCTTAAAATCTCATCTCTCGCTTCTTCTATCGTAAGGATATCCGCCTCCACCGGAAACCCTTTTTCTTTTAACGCCTGCATGATATAAGTCACCTGAGGCGCCGCCAGCCCTACTTCTTCCAGCTCTTTGTAATAACGGAATACCTTTCTTGGCTCATCGTCATATAGCACGCTCCCCTGATTCATAACTACAATGCGATCCACATACTTAGCCACATCATCCATACTGTGGGAAACAAGGACTACGGTAATCCCCGTTTCTTCCCGCAGGGCGGCTATCTGATCCAATATCTCATCCCGTCCTTTGGGGTCAAGGCCCGCCGTCGGTTCGTCCAGAATGAGTACTTCCGGCTTCATGGCAAGCACACCGGCAATGGCAGCCCTTCTTTTCTGCCCTCCGGATAAATCAAAGGGCGACTGATAGAAATAATCATCTTCCAAACCCACTTGCTTTAACGCTGCATATGCCCGGAGCTGTATCTCTTTTTCATCCAGCCCCATATTCTTTGGCCCAAAGCAAACATCCGAAAATACATCTATCTCAAAAAGCTGATGTTCCGGATACTGGAAAACCAGCCCGACTTTACTGCGGAGTTCCTTTTTATTAAAATCCTCTTCATGAATGTCCGCCCCATTATAATAAATATGGCCGGAAGTAGGCTTCATAAGCCCGTTTAGGTGCTGCACCAGCGTGGATTTCCCGGAACCGGTATGCCCTATAAGCCCTATAAACTGCCCATCCGGTATCATCAGGCTGACGTCCTTTAATGCCGCCGCTTCCATGGCTGTGCCTGCTTCATATATATGACTTACATGGTCTAAAATAATTGCCATTCCGTGTTTTACTCCTTTGCTTTCCCCCATGGGATATGTGAAATGCCTGACAAAGCTTCTATCAATTCTTCCTTGGTCAAAATGCCGTCCGGCAAAGCGACTCCTCTTTTTTTCAATTCATAGGCCAGCAAAGTTACCTGCGGCACATCTAATCTTAACTCTTTTAGTTTTTCTACCTTGGAAAATATTTCCTTTGGACTTCCCTGCATTGCAATATGCCCCTGATCCATCACGATTGCTTTATCCGCATGGATGATTTCTTCCATATAGTGGGTAATCAGGACTACGGTGATCCCTTCTGCATGATTCAAGGCGCGTACTGCCCGGACTACCTCTTTTCTTCCGTTTGGATCCAGCATTGCCGTAGGCTCATCCAAAATAATGCACTTCGGGTGCATCGCAATTACCCCCGCAATGGATACTCTCTGTTTTTGCCCGCCTGAAAGCTTATTCGGGGAATGCTTCCTGTACTGATACATACCCACTGCTTTTAAGCTTTCCTCCACCCGTTCCCATATTTCCTTTGTCGGCACTCCCATATTTTCAGGGCCGAAGCCTACATCCTCTTCTACTACCTGTCCAATGATCTGGTTATCCGGATTTTGAAATACCATCCCTGCATTCTGCCGGATCTCCCATAAGTATTCTTCCTTGGCAGTATCCTTTCCATCCACCCAGACAGTTCCCTCTGTCGGATACAGGATTGCATTCAAATGCTTCGCCAGCGTGGACTTCCCGGAACCGTTATGCCCCAGTATCGCTACAAAATCGCCCTGCTTTATATCAAGATCCACCTCGTCTATGGCACGGGTTATCCCCTCTACATTCCCTTCCTCATCCCGTCGGATATATTCAAAGATTAATTTCTTCGTCTCAATGATTCCCATTTGTTATCCTATCTTCAAAAATAGTTTACAATTAGCTGCCGCATTTTATTTTACTAAAAAAAAATACAGATTACAAGAGAAAGAGGCAAAGGTCTAAAAATTCCATCATTTCATTAGTGAAATCTGCCTTTTTCTATGCTAAAATAAACATGCCGGCATGTACATTTGTCTCTCTGCCGCAGAAAAAAATCATTATGGAAAAGGATTACCATCATGGATAAAAATAAATTGTTCAAACCTCTTCTTCTAATCTTTGTCATCATTTTGTTCTGCACCGTACTTTCGCGATTGTTTTCCGGTTCCGAGACTTTGCTCGAATATGCGCAAAAGAATCCGGAAATAGCCTACCGCACCAAAGAACCCGAACAGGCTCCCGGGAATACAATAAAGAATGACGTCGCTGCACCGGAAGTTGACGGAAACGGAGATATTGCTAATGATCCCCCTGTTTCCATAGGTGATAAAAAAGGGGCTGGGCATATCCATGACAAAAAAAAAGAACAGGAAAGAGAGGAGCCTTCTATGGGCATTCATCCTGACAGGACCACCTATAAGGACGGTTTTTACTACGAACCCCTATCCGAGGAAATGATTAACCATATTACCGGTATTTCTTATCCCGTTACGGAAAACGAAAAGGATTCCCTTGCAGTGGAAGCCTGCAATATCGTTTCTTCCAAAGAAGACATTCAAGTATCCTACGATGAACTTTGTTATGTAAGCATTCTCCATTATAATTTTCACGGTGTGGAGCGTACCGGGGAATTGATTTGTAATCAGGCTATTGCCCAGGATCTTGTGGAGATATTTTATGAATTATACCGAAATGAATACCAAATAGAACAAATCCGGCTGATTGATGAATACAATGGCGACGACACCCTTTCCATGCTGGATAATAATACCTCCTGTTTTAATTACCGGGTAGTTGACGGCACATCCAGCCTTTCCAAACACGCCCTGGGGCTTGCCATCGACATTAATCCATTTTTTAATCCTTATGTCGTATATCAAAGCGACGGTTCCACATATATTTCCCCGTCAGGAAGCGAAACATATGCAGACCGTTCCAAAGATTTTGCATATAAAATAGATCAAAATGACTTATGCTACCAACTATTTACGGAACATGGGTTTATCTGGGGCGGCAACTGGAATTCCTGCAAAGATTATCAGCACTTTCAAAAAACAATTGAATAACCCTCTAATGCTAAATCCTTAAAAGCCGATCTTTTCCACGGACAAAGCATCGGCTTCCATTCTACCTTCCCACAATCCTGATCACCGTTATTTCTTTCCCGTTCCTGCTTCCATCATTCTTTTTTCTCGTTTCAATCTGATAACTGATATAGTTGATCTTTTTTGTCCTGCCTGTATCTATATAAAAATAAAACTCTTTATTTGTTCCGGCAGTCATTTTATATTCTATGCCCCTGTTATACGCGGCCTCTCCTTCCATTTTCCCATCTTCCATTATATTTTGGTTGCAAGATACCATTGCGCATAATGCCAGCAACAATATACCTTGTACTAATTTTTCCATAAACTGTCATCCCTCATCATTATATTATAGCTGTATTTTAGTAAAGATATTTACTAATGTCAATAGTAAACATTTTTACTATGCTAAACTTTGTGACAGTGAAGCCGGAAAACTGGCTGTTCAAGACTTTTATTGCTATTCGAGCTTCTATCATGTTTGACTGCAGATCGGGCAGAAATCCAATAGTTCTTATATGTAAGAGGGTACACTTATGGACTACAAAATACGGATTAGAAACTTAAGGGAAGACAGTGATAAAACCCAGCAGGATATTGCGGACTATCTAGGTACATCACAGACAATGTATGCCAGATATGAGCGCGGGGCCAACGAAATGCCAATCCGCCATCTTATACGCTTAGCCCAGTACTATAATGTTGATTTAAACTATTTATGCGGTTTATCTCAAATCAAAAATCCTTATCCCAAAAAATAAACGATCATACAAAAAACAGCTTTTACCTTCAGATAAAGATAAAAGCTGTTTCCATTATTATTATAATGATATTATTATACCAGCTCCAGGACTACCTGCATAGCCGCATCGCCTTTACGGGGTCCGATTTTTATGATTCTGGTATAACCGCCTTTACGGGACGCATATCTCGGCCCATATTCATCAAAAAGCTTCGCGGGCAGATCTGCTTTTTTTGTTCCACGCTTTCTTCCCGCATTCTTCTCAGGAACTTCGGTAACCGGGTATAAAACCCTAAGCATCTGTCTTCTTGCATTCAACCTGGAAGGAAGGTCTTTCCTGATTTCCTTCTCCACTTCATCGTATACGGTTACTGTCTTACCATTCTCAATCCTTAAAATCTTTCCGTTCTTATCACGATGTGTTTCCGAAAGGACTTTTTTCGTATCCTTATCAATGATCTGTTTGATCCTGTTTCCGTCCTTGTCTTTACGTGCGACTTTCATAGTAACTTTAACAGTCTCATAATTGTCCTTTTCCTTTACCGCCATCGTAATCAGTCTTTCGGCAATCTTTTGGACTTCTTTCGCTTTTGCTTCTGTAGTAACAATCTTTCCATGATATAAAAGATTTGTTACCTGATTTCTAAGTAATGCTTTTCTCTGGGAAGATGTTCTGCCCAGTTTTCTGTATCCTGCCATTTTTACGGCTCCTTTCTTTTTTTAGGAATCTTTCCCCTATGGCATATCCGGCTATGCTCTTTGGACTTACTTACCGGATACTATCGCCATATCATGAGCCCACACATGCACGCCTTTTGGACTTATTACATATGTGATTTCATATTGCTAAGCCTCATCACTGGGATTTAGCTGCAAACCAAGTTCTTTTAGCTTCGCCAACACTTCCTCCAATGATTTTCGTCCAAGATTGCGGACTTTCATCATATCTTCAGAAGTCTTATTTGTAAGCTCTTCCACAGTATTAATGCCGGCGCGCTTTAAGCAGTTATAAGAACGGACGGAAAGTTCCAGCTCATCAATACTCATTTCCAAAACTTTTTCTTTCTCATCGTCCTCTTTTTCCACCATAATCTCGGCCGTTTTTGCATTTTCAGATAAGTCAATGAAAAGACATAGATGTTCGCTAAGTACCTTTGCAGCGAGGCTTACAGCCTCATCCGGAACCAACGTCCCATTCGTATATACATCCAGTGTCAGTTTATCGTAGTCCGTAATCTGTCCTACACGGGTATTTTCCACCGTTACATTTACCCTTTCTACAGGTGTGTAAATGGAATCCACTGCAATAACCCCAATCGGCAAATCCTCTGTTTTATTCTTATCAGCGCCTACATAGCCCCTGCCTTTTGTAATGGTCAGTTCCATGTATAATTTTGTTTCTTTACCGCTAAGTGTAGCAATCACCAGATCAGGATTCAATATCTCAATATCCTGGTCAACTTGAATATCGGACGCCCGTACGACACCCTCTCCATCATACTCGATATATGCGGTCTTTGGTTCATTTGTATCACTGCTATTTCTTATGGCAAGGCTCTTTATGTTCATGATGATCTCGGTCACATCTTCCTTCACACCGGGAATCGAACTGAATTCATGCAAAACGCCTTCGATTTTCACCTGGCTCACTGCTGCGCCCGGTAAAGAGGAAAGCATAATTCTTCTTAAAGAATTGCCCAACGTAATACCGTAACCTCTTTCCAAAGGTTCTACTACGAATTTGCCATATTTTTTATCTTCAGAGATTTCTGCAACCTCAATATTGGGCCTTTCAAAATCAAACACTGCAAATACCCTCCTTTACGAACAATCCTATCCTAATTTTTAAGTCAACAAACAAGCGGACACAGCCTGCTCTTAAGCTCAACTGCCACAGCCCGCTTGCTGCCAATCGCTTAAATTTATTTAGAATATAATTCGACTATAAGCATTTCATTAACAGGAACATCAATCATCTCTCTTGTCGGGAGTTGTTTAATCGTCCCTTTCATCGCTTCCTGATCCACATCCATCCATTCAGGAACAAGCCTTCCTGCCGTAACTTCAAGGATATCTTTATATCTCTGTAAAGATTTCGCCTTTTCTTTTACTTCGATTACATCTCCAGCCTTTATTAAATAAGACGGGATCTGTACCGGTTTGCCATTTACAAGGAAATGTTTATGGCCTACCACTTGCCTTGCTTCTCTTCTCGTCCTTGCAAACCCCATTCTGAATACTATGCTGTCAAGCCTTCTCTCCAGCAGGACCATCAGGTTTTCACCGGTCATTCCTTTCATTCTGTCGGCTTTCTTGTAGTAATTCCTGAAAGGTTTTTCAAGAACGCCGTAAATAAATTTCGCTTTCTGCTTTTCTCTCAACTGCAGGCCGTATTCACTGATCTTCTTACCTGCTCTCGCATTTGTCCTGTTAGATTTCTTGTCATATCCCAAATAAGCCGGCTCAAGCCCTAAAGCCCTGCATCTTTTTAAAACTGGTACTCTGTTTACTGCCATTTTCGGCTCCTTTCTTAAATCAAGCTGCGTCTTGGCTGCAGTCCGCCTGCCTTTCCTGCCGCCTTTTAGACGGCGGCTGTTTTCCGGACGGCGGCTGTTTTCCAGACGTTGCCCTGCATTATTGTTTACAGCGTGATCCCACGCATTCTTCCAACTTGCCAATATATCCGTCCAGAGACGGATTCCGCAACTAAACGCGGCGGCGCTTAGGCGGACGGCATCCGTTATGCGGTACCGGCGTCACATCGCGGATGCTTGTTACTTCAAGCCCGCAAGCCTGCAATGCACGGATGGCTGCTTCACGTCCTGAACCCGGTCCCTTTACCATAACATCAACGGTTTTTAAGCCATGTATAAGTGCAGCCTTTGTAGCAGTTTCTGCTGCCATCTGCGCTGCATAGGGAGTAGATTTCTTTGAACCTCTAAAACCAAGACCACCGGCGCTTGCCCAGCTAAGGGCATTTCCTTCATTGTCTGTCAATGTAACAATCGTATTGTTAAAAGAAGACTGGATATGTGCCTGTCCATGTTCAACGTTTTTCTTGACACGTTTTTTTGTTACTTTTTTTGCAACTTTCTTTGCCATTTTAAACTAACCTACTTTCTCTGCTATTCATTTACCTTTTTGCCACTCTTGTTTTATAACTGCTTCTATTTCTTCTTATTAGCAACTGTACGCAAAGCGCACTTCGCTTTTGCTCTTATTTCTTCTTATTAGCAACTGTGCGCTTAGGGCCTTTTCTTGTCCTGGCGTTTGTCTTTGTCTTCTGGCCGCGGACCGGAAGGCCTTTCCTATGACGGATCCCCCTATAGCATCCGATTTCCTGAAGACGTTTGATATTCATTGCCACTTCTCTTCTTAAATCGCCTTCTACCATGTAACCGCCATCGATTACTTCACTGATCCTTTTTACTTCATCATCCGTTAATTCCCTTACACGGGTATCCGGATTCACCTGTGCTGCTGCAAGGATTTTGTTCGAGCTTGTTCTACCTATCCCATAAATATATGTGAGTCCAATTTCCACACGTTTTTCCCTAGGTAAATCCACACCTGCAATACGAGCCATTTACATTTCCTCCATTTACTAAAAAATAGTTACTAAGCTGATTGAGGTACCTTCCGTACCCAACCGGAAAAATCAATCCGACCTTTCCAAAACATATCCGTCCTTTCCATCCTTAAATGCTTTCAAAGATGGGCTATCCGGATTTTCGGAACAAAAATTCCGAAGGATTTCTGTTCTGGTATCAACAAGTAATTCCACAGGCTCCTATCGCTGGTTAAAACACATCTATATTGAAACGGCATCCTAAAAAGCCTGCCGCTGATTTCCCAATTTAAAATATATCATAACCGGACAAGAACCCTCTGCCAAAATAACCGCCGGCAGGGATTAACCTTGTCTCTGTTTATGTTTCGGATTTTCGCAGATTATTCTGATTCTTCCTTTTCTTTTGATGATTTTGCACTTTTCGCAAATCGGTTTTACTGATGATCTAACCTTCATGCCTTATTACCTTTGTCCTTTCCGTAACCTGCAGATCCTAAACCGCAGGCACAATATCCGCAAAATGAACCGATTCCATATAAAATACTTCCCTATGAAACCCTCAAGATGCCAATAGCCTGTAAATTTACACTAATATGCAAATTTACCGATTGAAAAACAAAAAGCTTCTCAATCTAACCTCCTTTTAAAAAAGACCGTTTCAAATTATACCATGGAAATCCAGCATTTGCAAGCTGTTTTTCCAAGATTTCTCTGGTTTTTCAAATTGATCGGACTATCCTAAGCAGCCAGCAGATCAATCCCGCTATTTGTCTCTCCATATAATGCGTCCCTTAGACAAATCATAAGGCGACAGTTCCAAGGTAACCTTATCCCCTGGCAAAATACGGATGAAATTCTGTCTCAGTTTACCGCTGATATGCGCCAATACCTTATGGCCATTTTCCAGCTCAACCTGAAACATCGTATTCGGCAGCTTTTCCACCACCGTGCCTTCAATCTCAATTACATCTGCCTTTGACATATAAAACCTCCTATTGCCTTTCTTATTTCTTCATTATATATATGCTGACCGTTTAAAAGTTTCCCTCTTAGAATATCATCGGCTTCTTTTTTGATTATCTGAATATGCTTTTTATTTTTCTTTTTCGGATTTTCAATTGTTTTTAATCTTCCATCCGATACATATACATATTCAGCCTCTTCCCTGACTATGATATATACCGTGTCCCTATCGTGTCCCATCCTTGATATTGCAAACATCCCTGTCATATCTGTATCCATATATCTACCCTTTCCGGACCAACATTCCTAATGCTGCACCAGAGTAAGTATTTCCGGTTCCCCTTCCGTGATGAGTACCGTATTCTCATAATGCGCAGACAATGAACCGTCTATCGTCACTACAGTCCAATCATCGTCCAGCCATTCCACTTCCCAGCCGCCCATATTGATCATCGGCTCTATCGCCAAAGTCATTCCGGGCCTAAGCTTGATCCCTCTCCGACGTTGGGCAAAATTAGGTATCTGAGGGTCTTCATGCAGCTTTGAGCCGACTCCATGCCCTACCAGGTCCCGTACGATCCCATAACCCAAACCGGAAATATAATCATCGATCGCACCTGATATATCGAATAAGCGGTTCCCGGCCCTCGCCATTTTAATCCCTTCGTAAAAGCTTTGCCTGGTAGCATCTATCAAAGCCTGCGCTTCCCTGCTTATTTTCCCTACCCCGTGGGTCCTTGCTGCGTCCGAATGGTAACCTTCGTAAATAACTCCCGCATCCAGACTGACAATATCCCCTTCCTTCAAGATCCTTTTCTTACTCGGAATGCCGTGAACCACTTCGTCATTGACAGACACGCATATGGAAGCCGGGTAGCCGTTATAATTTAAAAAACTGGGGATACATCCATAACTCCGGATCGTCTCCTCGCCGATCCGGTCAATTTCAAACGTAGAAATCCCCGGTTTCACCAACTCTCCAAGACGCTCATGCACTTCTGCAAGTATCTTGCCCGATTCGCGCATTAATGCAATCTCTCTGGCCGATTTCACCGATACCGCCATAGCCAAACCTCCATATCCCTTCCGCCGGCGGTATTCTCACCCGCCGGACGAAAATCTTTTATTCTTTGCTTCTTATACTTCTACAACCGGACATAGCCTCTACTTATTTAAAATAGCTGCAATGGAGTCAAATACTTCCTGCATAGGCTTCGTGCCGTCCACTGTCTTTAACACGTCTTTTTCCTTATAGAACTGAATCAAAGGCTGCGTCTGATCATGATATGCTTTCAAACGGTTCAGTACAATCTCTTCCTTATCGTCGTCACGCTGGGTCAGCTCATTGCCGCACCGGTCGCAGATGCCTTCCTTCTTGGGCGGGATATGTTCCATATGATAAGTTGCACCGCAGGATAAGCAAGCGCGCCTCCCCGACATCCTCCTTACGATATGTTCATCCGGCACATCCACATTCACCGCATAATCAATCGCATCCCCGCGTTCCCTTAACGCCTTGTCAAGCACTTCGGCCTGGGGAATCGTCCTCGGGAAACCGTCTAATACATATCCGTTTTGGCAGTCGTCTTTTGCCACTCTGTCCAGAAGGATTTTTACCGTCAGCTCATCCGGCACAAGGAGGCCCTGATCCATATATTTCTTGGCTTCCATGCCAAGCTCCGTTCCGTTTTTAATATTTGCCCTGAAAATATCCCCTGTTGAAATATGGGGAATCCCGTATTGATCGGCTATCATTTTCGCTTGCGTCCCCTTCCCCGCACCAGGGGCTCCTAACATAATAATTTTCATCGTTATACTTCCTTTCCTGGAACATGTACCAACGACAAACGGACACACGCAAAGCGGGTGTCCATCTGCAGTTTAATCATTTAAAAAACCTTTATAATTACGAACTAACATCTGCGATTCAACCTGTTTTACCGTTTCCAGAATAACGCTGACGATAATGATCAAGCTTGTTCCTCCAAAAGAAACGCTGGCGTTAAACAATCCGTTGAAAATAAACGGAAGGATGCCTACGATCGTCAGGCCGACTGCACCGATGAAAATAATGTAATTTAATATTTTAGTTAAATATTCGCTGGTCGGCTTGCCCGGACGGATACCCGGTATAAAACCGCCCTGTTTCTTCATGTTCTCCGCAATTTCCAACGGATTAAAGGTAATTGACGTATAGAAATACGCAAAAAAGATAACAAGCACAATATATGCCAACAGCCCGAGAGTATAAACAGGCTGGCTGGGCTTGCACCAGTTGGAAGAATTCATCCCTCTTAATATCTCCGCCCATACGCCTGTCCCCTGATATCCAAAAAGGGAACTTACGATAAGTGGAAGCTGCATAAGGGAAGAGGCAAAGATAATCGGGATAACCCCCGATGTATTTACTTTCAGCGGGATATTCGTTGTCTGCCCGCCGACCATCTTCCTGCCTTGTACTTTTTTCGCATATTGTACCGGTATCTTCCGCACGCCGCCGTTCAATACAACCACCAATGCCACCATCGCAATAATGATTGCTATAATGATCACTGCCGCCACTACTGCAAGCGCCGTAGACCTGCCATATACAAACTGCTCGAACAACTGATTGATATCCTGCGGCAAACGGGAAATGATATTGATGACAAGCACGATAGATATCCCGTTGCCTATCCCATTCTCCGTAATCCGTTCACCAATCCACATAAGAAATGCACTGCCGGCGGTCATAGCCGCAATGACAGTAATAACATTCAGGGCATTATATTCCTCCAGCAGCCCTTGTCTTCCGAAACCAATGGCCATAGCGCCTGATTCAAATAATGCAAGGGCAACTGTCACATAACGGGTGATCGATGCAATCTTTTTTCGCCCGTCTTCCCCATCACGCTGCATCTCCTCCAATTTCGGAATTGCTATCGTAAGAAGCTGCATAATGATGGAAGATGTGATATATGGGGTAATGTTCAATGCCAAAATGGACATATTGAGGAACGAACCGCCTGTAAATGCATCCAAAAAGTTAAATGCATCTCCTGTCTGAGCCGCAAACCAATTAGAAAAATAATGCCTGTCCACTCCCGGCACGGGAAGCTGTGACCCTAAACGGATCACAACTAACATGAGGAAAGTGAAGAAGACCTTATTCCTGATTTCTTTGATTTTAAATGCATTTTTTACGGTTGTAAACATTACATCACCTCTGCTGTTCCACCAAGAGCTTCAATTCTTTCCTTTGCCGATGCGCTGAATGCATTGGCTTTTACAGTGAGCCTCTTAGTAAAGTCTCCGTGTCCGAGAATCTTAACGCCATCCCTGGGATTCTTCACAATGCCTCTTTCCATCAATGTATTCACATCAACCGTCGCTCCATTGTCAAATACTTCCAGTGCACTCACATTAATGGCAACAATTTCCTTTGCATTGTAGTTTGTAAAGCCTCTTTTCGGAATACGCCTGTATAAAGGCATCTGGCCGCCTTCAAATCCCGGTCTTGTTCCTCCTGAACGGGCTTTCTGGCCTTTATGGCCTTTTCCGGCCGTCTTACCGTTTCCTGAACCATGCCCCCGGCCTCTTCTGAATCTATCGCCGTGTTTAGAACCTTTCGCAGGCCTTAAATTCGATAATTCCATTTCCTTGACACCTCCTTATCTTTTTATGCTTCTTCTACCTTAACCATATGCCTTACTTGCTGAATCTGCCCTCTTGTCGCTGCATTGTCCGGCAGTTCAACCGTCTTATTCAGCTTACGAAGCCCCATTGCAGCAATTGTTTTCCTATGCTTGGGTATTGCTCCGATAGGAGATTTCACTAATGTTATTTTTAATGTCTTACCTTCCACTTTCATTTCTCCTTTCTGCACTTTCAGGAAAAACCGCTCATAGCCGTTTTCCAATAGAAACTGCCCACACATTTCCTATTGCTATGCCATAACTTCGTCTACAGACTTGCCACGGTTTCTAGCAACTTCTTCAGGAGTTTTCAGATGGCTTAAACCTGCAATTGTCGCAAGGACAACATTCTGCTTATTATTGGAACCCAAAGATTTTGTACGGATATTCTTGATCCCTGCAAGCTCACATACGCTACGTGCCGGACCTCCGGCAATAACGCCGGTACCTTCCGGCGCCTTCTTTAAAAGCACGGTTGATGAACCGAACTTTCCAAGGAAATCATGTGTAATACTATTATTTTCATCCAACGCAACACTAACCAGATTTTTTGCCGCATCCTCTTTCCCTTTGCGGATCGCTTCCGGGATTTCTGCCGCTTTGCCAAGTCCTGCGCCGACATGGCCGTTCCCGTCGCCAACAACAACTAAAGCTGTGAAGCGGAAGTTACGACCACCTTTTACAACCTTGGTTACACGCTTGATGGCAACTACTTTTTCAGTTAATTCAAACTGACTTGCATCAATGATTGTACGTCTCATGTGATTTTCTCTCCCTTCCTAGAATACTAAGCCAGCTTCTCTGGCTGCTTCAGCTAATGCCGCAACTTTTCCATGGTATAAATAGCCGCCTCTGTCAAAGACTACCGTTGTAATACCTTTTTCCAGCGCCCTTTTCGCGATTACCGTCCCAATATATGCTGCCGCATCAACGTTGTTGGTCTTCTCGAGTTCAGACTTCACATCCTTTTCCAGTGTGGAAGCCGCAACTAAAGTATTTCCAGCTTTATCGTCGATAATTTGAGCATACATATGATTATTGCTTCTGAATACAGCCAAACGCGGCCTCTCAGGCGTTCCGCTGAAACGGTTACGAATTCTCTTGTGTTTCTTCACACGGATTTTTGCTCTAGATTCTTTTTTAACCATTCTCATACTCTCCTTATCTATTTCTTACCAGTCTTACCAACTTTACGTCTGATCACTTCATCAGCATATTTGA
>CAOKPU010000066.1 GCA_948470755.1 uncultured Lachnospiraceae bacterium
CTTCTCCACGAAGCAGCCTCTGCTGCGAGTGGTTAGAAGCACTTCTCACACTATTCCTCCATGTCAGAGCAGCTTGCTGCGATGGCACGCGTCGGAAATTTCAAATTTCCGACTGCGATCAGGGCAATTTGAGGCTCTGACTCAAATTGCCGATTGATAAAATCAGCTATCAAGCTGATTTTTCAATCTATTCCCCGCTATAATATTTATTGTAATCCTTATCCATCGCCGCCGCTGCCTCATCCAAAGCGGTTTTTGCATCCACTCCTGTAAAAATATTCAGCATGGCTTCTGAAAAACCTGCGGATAACACGCTGTAAGAAGGCGTCCGCGGTCTCGGATGCCCGGTTTCCATCAACTGTTCTTTGAAGACCGAGCGCGGGTATTCGTCGTATTCCGTAAGTACATCATAGCTGGAAGCCCTTGTGGGAGGTTTAGAGATCGCCTGGGCGTAAGTAGTGACATTTTCTTCGGAAAAAAGGAAATTCATTACTTCCTTTACCGCATCCATATCCTGGACATTCTTTGTTACCGATGCGGCCCAGTCCCCGGTAGGTGAAGTGAGTATCCCGCCGTCATCCGCTACCGGAAAATAAGTCACCCCCCAGTTCAGATCCGGATAATCCTTTTCCAATGTGGCTACTTCCCAGGATCCCCCCAGCATCGTAGCCGCCCTTTCATTGTGGAATTCTTTCTGGATCGGGTCTATATTGGCATAGCCGCTTTGAATAAGGCTGTTCAAAAATTCAGCCGCCTCCACTCCTTGCGGGCTGTTAATATACCCATCCGCCTTGCTGCCGTCTTCGCTGACAAAATCCGTCCCATTGGATATCCAAAACTGTTCCAGAACGTAAGGAAGCCCCTCCCCTTTGTCCATAATGATATTTGTCCCAACTACTCCCTCTTTTGTAAGCTTTGCCGCTGCTTCATAATATTCGCTCCATGTCCACGCATCCTCTTTAGACTCAGGGATACGGATTCCCGCCTCCTCTAACATATCTTTGTTATAATAAAGGGCAACTGAACTTTCCGTCGCGCCTACCGCATAAATCTTCCCATCATATGTATTCTGGTTTTTAGAAGAATCCAGGAAATCATCCCATTCCTCCTGAGTAAAAAAGTCATCCAACGGGAGCGTAATCTCGTTTGCCGCATAAACGGAAACATTGGGGCCGTCTACGTATAAAATATCCGGCAGATCATTGGAAGTAATGGCTGCATTCACCTTATCTTCATAAGCATAAGAATCCGCCCTCACGATCGCCTCCCTCTGAAGATGGATAGATCCCTTATGCGCTTCATTGAACTCTGCCGTTTTTTTCTCCCACCATTCTTCAATGGCCGGTTCATCGCTGGGACTCCATACGGTGATTACAGATTCCCCTTCTTCATTAATCCTTTCTTTTGCCTGCCCGCATCCCATACCAATCCCTGCCGTAAACATAGCTATCAACACTGCCGCAACTATTTTTTTCTTCATTTTCCCTCTCCTCGCTTTATATCTTTTTCATAAGAGACACTTCAGCTTCGCCGATATTTTCCGGCTTTTCCGCATTCAGCAAAAAACATCCTTCTTTTGAAGAATTATAAAATAACTTTGTTCCTGCCGCTTCCCCATCGTTGACATAGACTTCCACCGCCCGCCTGTCCATATATATTTCCAGATCGGCAACCGCGTCCACATCCGCCGCAAAACGTATTCCCTGGCTTTTCACCCCCTTAGTCGCAATCCGCAGGCCATTTTCATCATTAACAAGGGAAATCTCTTTTTCCCCGTCTTTCCCTAAGAGGATGGAAAACCTTGTATCCTCCAGAAAATGGATTTTTGCCTGATAGGCGTTGCCCTTGATCCTTTCCAAAGACACATTTTCCTTCGCCCCCTGGTAAAGCGTCCTTCCTTTCAGCAATGCAACTTCCTCTACCGGTTTCATATACAGCTTACGATTCTTGATATGGAGCTGGCGCGGCAAAGTCATGCTGCCATATGCCCCGTTTTCCCGTTCCACATGTTCCCCATAGAAATCGGAGATCCAACCGATGCTAATCCGCCTCCCGCCCTGCTCAAAGCTCTGCATAGCATAACAATTGCCTCCAAAATCAAACCATCCGCTGCTTTCCACTTCCAACTTCCGTTCCTTCCAAGCTCCTATGTAATATCTGCTCATCTGGAATCTGCCATGCTCGTCGTGATGATCCATCCACGCTCCCATTGCAAGATATTTCCCGTCCAGCTCCATAAAATCCGGACACTCAAAACACCGGATCCCTTCGGATCCCTCGGTCAGCAACGGATGTATATAACTCCAATGCTCCATATCTTTTGATCCATATAGGAGAATAGCCCCTTTTCCTTTGACTGCGCTGGCCAGGACCATATACCAGTTTCCATCGATTTCCACCACTTTAGGATCCCTGAAATCAAAAGACGCTTCTTTTGGCCGCTCCTTAAGAATGCATTCCTCCTCCGTAAAATGGATCAAATCTTTGCTTTTCATCATCCACTGCTGCTGCTGCGTTTCTTCACAATCTTTATGAGGCCCTATATGACGGGTGAAATAAAAGACAACTTCATCTTCCCCTGCAACAGCGCAGCCGGAATAGGCCCCGCCCACAAGCTCATCCGGTTTATCTAAGATTTCTTCCTGAGGGGCCAGCACGACCGGAAGATGAACCCAATGAATCAGATCCTTGCTGGCCGCATGGCCCCAATACATGTTCGACCACTTCTGTCCATGCGGGTTAAACTGGTAGAACATATGATAATGCCCCTGAAACCAGCAAAGCCCATTGGGATCATTCATCCAATTCTTCCAGGGCGTAAAATGATACGTTTCCCTGAATGGCGAATCATAATGCTTTTCCTCATCTGCCACAAAATATGTCCCGCCCGGCTTTTCCTGTTCCAAATACTTTACCCCGGTTTCCAGCATCCTTTCATTCCCGCTCAGATAGCAAAGCGTTACGTCGCACGTCTTACTGTCGATCTCGTATTCCGCGTCCATTTCCACCGGGAATTTCAGCCACGTATAATATGTTGTCTTCGCCTCCTTTTCCATACCGGCTTTCCCGGCGCAGGCCACCCTGACCTTCCCGCCGTCCTCTTTCGCTTTTGCAAAAATTTCAATACATGTATATTGCCCTGTATACATCCCTTTCCTCCTTTCCAGGCTTTTCCTGCTTTTGTATAAGAGTCATCTGCCGCTTTCCATACCTTCAAGAAATATCACGCAGTATTTATTATATAAAACCGTTTCCATATTAAAAATTATAGTATTAAATGCATTTTTTATTTTATTATTCATTTATAATTTATAATTTTATGGAACCCGTTCCATATATTGATATTATGACAGGTTTTACAATTTGTCAATCCCTGCTTTCGGTATTTTTTCTTTCCATAAAAAAAACCGGGGTTTTTATTGTGCATATTTCACAAAAACCGAGGTTTTCTAATTTTTTTATTAATTTTTCATAATTTTTATCTATTCAGTTTATACAATACTTATAATGAAAGCTCTTGATTCCCGGGCAATGAAGTTTGTCCAAACTGGATCTCCACATCCAAAATCTGCCGATGGGGTACATTTTTCCTCTGTTCTATCTGATCGAGGAGCGTATTTACGGAAACCTCCGCCAATAATTCTACATTTTGCCTAATTGCCGTCACGCGGGGATAGACCATTCTTGTAATATTCGTGGCGTCAAACCCCACAAAACAAATGTCTTCCGGTATTTTCATCCCACGCTGCAACGCCACGTTCATGCATGCCACAACCCCCAGATCCCCGCCGAATACGCCATCAATATCAGGGTGCGCATCCAGGATTTTCTGCGCTGTTTCATAATAAGCATCCCATTCAAAGACATTCCAATCCATGATCTCCTGAAGAACTTGCACATTCTCTTTTTCCAGGATTCCCTGAAACGTCATATGCCGTTCATTTGCAAAGATATTGGGAGAAACGCCGGAAATCTGCAGCACCTTCCTGCATCCGTTCGCAAGCATCAACTCTGCCGCCAACCTCCCGCCCATCACATGATCCGACCCTACGATAGGGATCCCGGGGCCAAAATCACGGTCAATGGAGACTATCGGTTTTTTTTGCTTTAAATATGCCTCCCCGTCCAGGCAATGGGAACCCGTAATAATCCCATCTACCATATTCCGTTCCAGCATATCCAGATATTCCCGTTCCCTGTCGCTGATACCCACCGCATTGCAGATCATCGCCTTATATCCCTGGCGGTACAGTTCCATTTCAATATTCTTTGCCAGACAAGAAAAAAACGGATGATCCAGGTCAGGTATAATAAGACCTACGATCCCGCTCCGGTTCCGGTATAAATTCCTTGCCAGCTCATTAGGGGTATATTCCAGCTTTTGCACTGCCTTTTCAATTTTTTTCCTTGTAGCCTGCGATACATACCCCGTCTTATTTAATGCGCGGGACACTGTACCAACCCCTACTCCCGCTTCCTTTGCTACATCTTTGATACTCGACATCTCTTACAGCTCCCTCATATATCGATAAACAACTCTGTTTGTCCATATACCATATCCAAATCAACCAAACTCCCGCCCCTTAACGCTGTCAGGCAGACTGCCCCTCACCCTCAGGTTCCGGACAATCTGCCGTCGCATACTTTAGCCCAAAGCCTTTCAGCATATGAGCCTTATTCTGTTCACTACCTCCGACGCCCTTCCATATATTGCCGATAATAGTAAAAGATAAAGAAAATCATCAAAAACCAGACTGCCGGGAAAAAGAAAGTGGCTGCCTGATAGTAATCCGGCACATGCCTGATCGGGCCTACCTTTAAAAAGCGAAGCGCATACGGGCCGGCTATCATCCCGTATACAACAGGCACTACCCAGCCGAGCCGCCAATTTCCCTTTCCGGATACTGCTATCTGAACAATAGTCGCCACAATAACGACTGCAATTAATATTTTCAGGTTGTTATAAATCATAGGATCCCTCCTTTACCAAATAAAGAACAACGCCATGCGGCCCCATCCTACTCTTGCGCTGCTGCCTGTTCTTTAAAGCGGCTCCTCCAATACGTCAATTCAAATAAACTAGCTAAAAAAACCGGAGGAATCATAAAGGCCAGCAATACATTCACTTCAATCCCTACTTTCAGGAGCTGGGAAAATGCATATATTCCAAAAGCTAAAAAACCGGCGGGCAAAATCATACCAGCTAAATGGTTTATCTTTTTGACCCCAAATGCCGCTTGTACACAAGCTGCCAATACCGTCAGTAACATCCAGGCTTTTATCATCCTATAGACCTCCTTTCCTTCCTCTGAACACTATACTAACATTAAATATTCTGATTTTAGGATATCATATGCCAATATGTCTGTCAACAACGCCGCTCTCATATTTTTTATCAATATATTCCAATTGTATTTGCCTTCCCGGATGTTTTCCCGTCCCTTTCCTTCGATCATCCGTCAATACACGGGAATCCCCGCATCCCTTCCTGCAGCCGCTCATTGCCATCGTCAGACAACCAAACGAGACTACAGGATGATCATATCACGATTTCCTCCTGCAGGCCAAAAGAGTAAATGATCTTTTCCTTTACTCTTTTACCCGTCAACTGCTCCAATGCCCTCGCATAATATTCCAACTGTACCCTGTATTTTTCCGCCAGCTCCCTCCCCGACCCGGCCTTGTCGGTTTTATAATCCGCCACCACGATTTCCCCGTCTTCCTCAAAATAAACATCTATGATCCCTTGTATCAGCGCCAGTTCGCCGGAAGGGAATTTTTCATTCAACTCCTTTGCCGGGATCCCCAGTACAAACGGCTGTTCCCTGTAGAGACGGTTTTTCTTTTCCGCCGCCGCCATACGGCATGCCAGGCTGGTGGATAAAAAGGACCGGATGGCCGGAATGGACAGGGCCTGTACATATTCCTGGCTAAGCATCCCCCTCTGCCGCATCTTCTCTATCTGCTCCTCCAATGGCTCTGCCCCGGCTCCAAAATCAAGCAATTCCATTGCCTTATGAAACGCCGTCCCCCGTCCGGCGCCCCCAAGCCTTTCCTCCCCCTTCATAAATTGGGGAATATAAGGGATCACAGGCTCTTCCTCATATAATCGGAAAGAGAACTCCTCTTCCTCTCCCGCCTTCTTCAACTCCGACACGGTTGTTTTTGTATACAGATCCGCTAAATCAGCATGTCCATAAGGGTATTCAAATATCTTTGACATACGCGTCATAAGATCACTGTCCGTATCGGTCAATGGATTGGAATATTCCAGCCTGTTTCTGGAACCTTCCGCCAATATCTGCTCCTTCACTTCTATCGACCGCAAGTCCTCGTCCCCTATAATCTTAATCCCTATCGGCGCATCCCACAGGCATGCGCTTTTTGCATTTTTCCCCGGGATCTCCAATCCGCAGGATTGCCAGAGGGATTCCATCGCCGGATGCACGCAAAGCGCCTGGAGCAGAAAATCAAGATAATTTCCGGCCCCCGCCAGCTCCCCGTACATCAACTGCCCCGAACTGCGCATAGCGGCGGGAATCAACATCGCCAGTTTCTTTTCGGGCTTATCGAGCATTCCCGTCATAATCAGCTTTTCCTTCGCCCGGGTCAGGGCTACATACAATATCCTCAGCTCTTCCCCCAGATTATCCAGCCGCATTTTTTCGCCGACTATATTTTTCCGGACCGTTTTTCCCTGCAATCTCCGTTCCACATCCACGTAATCCACGCCGATCCCCATATCCACATCCGCAATCATTTTCCCATTGATATCCTGCATATTGAATTTTTTGGCAAGCCCGCTGACAAAGCAGATCGGGAATTCCAACCCTTTACTTTTGTGGATGCTCATAATCCTCACCACATCCGCATTTTCATCCAGAATATTGGCTTCCCCATAGTCTACGTCATATTTCTCCAATTCTTCCATGTAACGGACAAAATGATATAGCCCATAATAGCTGGTGCGTTCAAAGGCGGCCGCTTTTTCCAAAAGCATCTGCACATTTGCCCGCCGCTGCCCCCCGCCCGGCAAGGCTGAAACATAGTTCAGATATCCCGTCCCCGTTATAATATCCTGCAATAATTCATGAATGGGCATATAAACCGCCCGATCCCTGTATTCCCCCAGGAAAAACAGAAACCGTCTTATCCTTTCCTGCAATTCCCCTTCCATTCCTGCCTGCTCTTTTAAACAAAAATACAGGTTTTTCTTCTTATCCTCCGAACGTCCCCTTATCCGGGCAATCTCCTCGTCGGTAAAACCGCCGAAACAGGATTTTAGGACACCGAACAACGGAATATCCTGCCCGGGATTATCCAATACCCGTAAAAACTGTAGAAGCGTCCTGATTTCCCTTGCCGCAAAATATCCTGTTTTGGACAAGACGTGGGAAGGGATCCCTTCTTCTTTCAGGATGCGTTTAAAATCCTCATCCCAACCCGCATTTGTGCGCAGCAAGATCACGATATCCTTATAAGAAGCCGCCCGCAGTCCTCCGCTTTCCTTATCCGTTACCGGGAAATGCCCCACCAGTTCCTTAATGCGCTTTGCCACGACGTAAGCTTCCCTTTGCCTGCCGGAAAGGGCTTCCTCCCCCTCTTGTGAAAAATCCCCTATCCCTCCGGGATTATCTGTACTGCCGGCTTCTATCCCTCCTTCCGCTTCCTCATCCTCCGTCTCCCCTTTCCTTATCAGCAGCAATTCCGTCCGGTATTGCAAATGCCCCTTTTCCGCGTCCTGCACGGGATAGGAAGCCCCGGGATAAAGGGCCGCCGCCTCATCGTATTCCACTCCACCCAACTGTCTGTGCATGATGCGGGAGAAAATAAAGTTCACACTATCCAGGACTTCCTTCCTGCTGCGGAAGTTTTTATGCAAATCGATCCTCCGCTTCCCTTCCATTCCCTTCCCATATTCTTCAAATTTTTCCATAAAAATCTCAGGCCGGGCTAAACGGAATTTATAGATGCTCTGTTTCACATCCCCTACCATAAACCGGTTGAACCTGCCGCTTCTTTCACCACAAATACTTTCCAGAATCATTTCCTGCACCAGATTGCTGTCCTGGTACTCATCAATCAGGATTTCTTCAAAATAATCCTGATAATCCAGCGCCGCCCGGCTTGGCTCATAGGTTTTACGCCCATCTTCTCCCTCCGCCTTTTTCACTAAGATAGAAAGAGCCAGATGCTCCATATCCGAAAAATCAATCAGGTTATTTTCCCTTTTTCTTTGATCCAGGGCTCCTTTAAAAGCAAGGACGACATCCACCAAGGCGCAGACCGCCCCGCTGCTTCCCTGCATATATTCCAATACCGTTTCGGGAGGCGCCGGAAAATACTTTCCGCATATCCGCTTTACCATATCTTTGATTTCTTTACGGATTCCCTGTATGATCTCCCTTTTCGCCCGTGAAACGCTCTCATCCTTTTTTGAAGGAAGCCGTCCAAACGCCATTCCCTGATATAAGGCATACCCTTCCCTATACCTTTCTATATTTACCAGTTTCCGCAACCCCTCCGCTTCCGCCTCCAGCGTCTTCCCATACATATAAGGCCCGTCCGGCTGCTCACATATTTTTATGCACTCTTCTATTTTTAACAGGCAATCCTCTGCCATAAGAGCCGCCTGCTCCATCCCAAACCGGATAAATCCCGTCTGCTCCAATTCTTCCAGGCTCGTTATCCCATAATCTTTTTTCCGTTCTTCCAGCCATTCTTCCGGCCATGGATTGCTTTCCGCAAACTGATACAATTTTAAAATATGCTCCTCAATGGCATCATCCCTGTTCCCTGTGCTGAAATATTCCACGCAATGCAAAAACTCCCTCTCCCCGCCGGCAAACCGTTCTTCCAAAAGCTCCTTCATCACATCCTGTTTCATCAGTTTTAATTCCCCTTCATCCGCTACGCGGAAACCGGGGTCCAAACCGATATCGTTGAAATTATTGCGGATCACAAACATACAAAAGCTGTCGATCGTGGTAATCTGGGCATTATGGACTAAAGCGGCCTGTTTTTGCAGATGTTCGTTATCCGGTTCTTCTTCCAGCCTTTTGGCGATCGATATCCCGATCCTTTCCCTCATCTCCGCCGCCGCTGCATTCGTAAATGTAACTACCAGAAGCCGGTCGATATCCACAGGCTTTTTTTCATCGCTTATCATCTTTACAATACGCTCCGTTAAGACAGCGGTCTTCCCGGAACCGGCTGCCGCCGATACCAAAACATCGCTCCCCCTTACATCGATGACTTGCTGCTGTTCTTTCGTATATGTGATTCCCATACCGGTAACCATGCCTTTCTTCCAAACTATCCTCTATGTCAAAGCAACTTGCTGCGATGACACGCGTCGGAAATTTCAAATTTCCGACTGCGATCAAATTGAAAAATCAGCTATCAAGCTGGTTTTTCAATCTATAGGCTTATGCCTTCATACGCAATCTTCTTTATACATCCGCCAAATTCCTGCGGGTTCACGCTTTATCATAAGTCTTACAATCCTACTCTTTCGCATTCTCTTCCCTTATTTTCATCATCGCTTCTTCTTCCTTCAGCCCATCCAACTGCCGGTAACGGTATCCCGGAATCCTGCCGTCGAACCCGCATACCGGACGGAAACTGCAAAAATCACAAGCCAATTCCGTTCCCTGCCGGCAAGGGCTGGCCTCTATCCTTCCATCCAATATTTCCCTTCCGGCTTCCTTTATTTTCCGGTTCACATATCGGGATATTTCCTGAAGATCTTCTTCGCTTATGACACTGGATCTGACACTTAAAGCACCGTCTTTTTTCCGCTCCAGAGGCAGGATATCAGACTTATCTGTAAATTCCTTGTCCAAATAAGTGATAACCGCATCACTTTTGTTGACTATCCCGGTCATACTTAATTCTTTTTTAATCTTTGCATCCAATTCTTCCTCCGTCATCTCCCCGTCAGATTTTACCATCGGATCGGTAACGCGATAGTATAAAAGAGCCGCAGGGATAATCTTCTTCCCCGGATTTTTCCGTTTTTCCATTTCCACTGCTGCATTCATATATACTGCCAACTGTAGCTGCAGCCCATAATACAATGCAGCCAGATTGAATTTCTTACTGCCCGATTTATAATCAATCACTTTTACATAGACATTTTCCCCCTCCTTATACGTATCGATCCGGTCTATCCTTCCTTGCAATTTTATCCGTTCCTCATTGGACAAAGCGATATTGACAGATTCAAGATCCTCCGCCATCGTAAAAGAAACCTCTACATTTTCCGGCACGAATCTGCCCTTTTGCAGTTGATACTGCAAGGTCTGCACCGCCCGTTTTAATATACGGTGCATCCTTTCCAAGGCATATTCGTTCCGCGCGCTGCTATATAACACAGTCCCGCCATAAGCTGCCGCGTATTCCTCCAATGTCTCCCTAAGGATAGCATCCGCCTCTTCTTCTTTAAAGTCGAACCAGCTATGGCCGTTTTCCTCCAGCTTTGCGGCAAATCTTTCCAACGCCCCATGGAACACATTCCCCATATCCACCGCTTCAAACCCATACTCTTCCCGTTCCTTTAAGGATAAGCCGTATTGGAGGAAATGGGCGTACGCACAGGAAGCATACTGTTCCAGACGGCTTACGCTGCTCACTAACAATTGTCCGTACAACAGGCGGGCAATCTCTTTACCGAGCCCGGTCCCCCTGTAACGGATAAAAGCCCCGTCAACCAGACGGCGGACTTCTTCCCTGTATTTTTCATCGCCGTAATAGATGTGATACAGCGTGAAAAATTCTTTTTCTTCCTCCGCTCCCATCATACCAGCCGCATATTCCCGCAGCATATCCGCAAGATAATCCATGCCGGCCCGCTTGGATTCCATTTGTCCGATCATACTCTTCTGCTCCGGCCTTTGCGTCAACAGCATAGGGAACAATTTCTTTAACGTATCGATTAAATACGCCGGCCTTATGCTCTTCCCTTCGTTATTTACCTTGCAATACGAAATATATAAACGTTGCGAAGGCTTTGTCATATTCATATATAAATATAACCGTTGGATATACATCTGCTCTCTGGGGGCAGGCGCAAGTTCATAAGGAGAAGCCTTTAAAAATTCCCTGTCGATATCGGAAATAATCCCTCCGCTCCCGGTATTTTTCGGAATATTCCCGTCATTTACCCCTACGAAAAAAAGCACCTTGATTTCCTTTAACCTGGTCCTTTCCATATCCCCCACCATTACCCTGTCCACGTCCTGCGGGATCGTCCCTACCTGGATCTCGCCAAATCCTGCATCCAGAATATCGGCGAATTCCTTCATGCCCATCTTCTCTTCCGCAAGCAGGCTGTTCATCTGATCGAGGAGATCCATAACCAGACGGTAAATCTGCCCATACTCCCTCGCCCGCGCCATATCCCCCTTCTGCCGGAACATCCTTTCATACGCCGCCAGTTTTTCCTGCACCTGATTTCCTGTAATGAACCGGTACAAAGCTTTTATTTTTTCCCCTGCCGTCCCGTCTCCCCCATCCGTCAGCGGGGACAATTGTTCCATCATGCGCAGGCGGATGCCGTTGAAAAGCCTTAATGCTTTTTCGTCCACCCCTCTTGGCATGGCGGTAAAAAGAGACGACCACCTTTTCCTCCCCCTGATGCCGCAGGCCAATACATAATCTTCCAACCGATCCGTATCTTCCCTGTCAAACCCGGTAAGCCCGCTGCGCAGATAGTGAAACACCGCCTGGGGCGAAAAACGATCCATTACCATCTTTAATGCGCTGCGTATATATTCAATAAAAGGGTTTAGCAGGATCCCTTTTGTATAATCCATAAAAACAGGAATCCCGTACTTTAACGCTTCCGTCTCCACATGGGAAGCATAAGTTTCCAGATCCCCGGTCACAATGGCAAAATCCCTATAACTATAATTTTCCTTACGGATCAGCTCCCTCATCTTAATGCAGGCCTGCCTTATTTCCTCCCCCGGCGAAGAGGCTTCTATCAAATGAATCGCTTTATTATCTTCTTCATAAGGCTTTATGGGATAACGGAACAAATATTTTTCCAGATGCTGCATCTCCCGGTTTCCGGCAAATCTTGGCAGCCCCCCTTCCTTGCTTCGGATAAACACATCTTTCCCCCGGGATGCCCCTTCTTCCTCCGCCAACCGGATCAGATCAGACGCCGTTTTTTTGCTTAGATAAAAAAGCTCCTGCTCCACGCCAGGCATATACGGCCGCTTCTCCCCGCCATCCATCACTGCGGTTACAATCACTTCCTTCGACAATCCCATGATCCTTTGGATCAACCTGTTCTGGATCGGCGTAAAACCGGTAAATCCGTCAAAAGCCACTACGCTGTTCCTGATAATATTGGATTCAGGCAGCATCCTGCAGAGCAGATCCAATGTTTCCTCGGTAGTTACATACTTCTCCTGGATATACTTTAAAAAATGCTCATAAAGCACCCCCAGATCTCTCAGCTTATAGTAAAGCGCACCTCTTTTTTTTGCAAACTCCGTCAGTTCCCCAAGCTCCCTAATGCCAATACCGTATTGCATAAATTCCGAGACTGCCGACTTTACCTCATGGATATAGCCGATCTTATTCAGGTTGCCTCCTATCACCGGCATATCTTCCCCAATATTTTCCGCCACTTTACGCAATACCAGGCTCTTTCCCGTATCATCCAATACCGTATATCTTTCCCCGCCCACCTCTTCCAATATCCTATGGGAAAGCCTTCCGAAGCTTAACACATCAATATTCATGATCCCTTTCCTGGGATGCGCCTTTACCAGATCCATCTGCGTCTGCATCGTAAACTGATCAGGCACGATAACGAGAAAATTCGTTCCCGGCTCTTCCATCGCCCGTCCTACTATCTCTTTATGCAATGTTGTACTTTTCCCGGCCCCTGAAGGCCCAAAATAAAACCGAAGCCCCATCCTGCTATCCTCTTGCCGCAAAGCGGCCTCACCTTTCCTTTTAAAAAACTCATAAAATAACCATACTACCCCGGCCCGCAGGCACAAATCATCAATCGAAAGAATGGCTGCATCTTGAATCTACATTAATGGAGCCACCGCTTTCATCAGGCGGCCTACCGCTTTTACTCCCCACTTTTCTTTACGGACTGTTTCCGCCGTAACCTGCCTGCACTTAGCCAGAGTGGACTGGAAATCCGCCTCTATATCCGCAATGCAGTCCGCCCGATACATATAGGTAGCGCATTCAAAATGATGGTATAAACTACGGTAATCCAAATTAATGGTTCCAACCACCGCCTCCTTTGCATCGCTGACAAATACTTTTGCATGGACAAAACCCGGCGTATATTCATAAATTTTTACCCCCGATTCCAAAAGGGAAGCATAGTGTGTTTTTGCCAAAGCATACGGGACCGCCTTATCAGGGATTCCCGGCAGCAGCAAGACTACCTCCACCCCTCTTTCCGCCGCGAACTTCAAAGCGGTTTCCATTTCCCCGTCCAGGATTAGGTAAGGCGTCATAATATGCACATATTCCAAAGCCCGGTTCAGGATATCCATATACACTCTTTCGCCCAATTTATCCTGATCCAGAGGGCAATCCCCATAGGGGATCACATAGCCGCCCGCCTCTTTTACCGGGTATGCCGGATAAGAAAGAAAATGCTCATACTCCTTCTTTTGCTCGCCGATCCCCCACATCTGCAGGAACATTAAGGTAAAGCTCTTTACCGCCTCCCCCTTCAACATAACGGCGGTATCCTTCCAGTGGCCGAATTTGGGTTTCCGGTTGATATATTCATCCGCAAGGTTGACCCCTCCGTTAAAAGCCGTATGACCGTCAATGATCAGGATCTTCCTATGATCCCGGTAATTATAATGCGTGGAGACAAACGGCGAAACGGGCGCAAAAGCTTTACACCGGATCCCCAGCGCTTTCAGCCTCTTTGGATAATCATGGGGAAGCAATGCGAACTCGCAGGCCCCGTCATACATCATACGGATATCTACTCCTTCGCTCGCCTTTTTGACCAGTATTTCCAATATCCTGCCCCACATAACCCCCTCATCCACGATAAAATATTCCATAAAGATAAAATGTTTTGCCATTTCAAGCTGTTTCAGCATTTCTTCAAACTTATCCTCGCCTAAAGGAAAATACGTTACGGAGGTGCCTGCAAAGACCGGATGGCACCCGCTTCTATGCATATAGCGGGCCAATGCCGCCACTCCCCCATTCTCCTCCGACAGCCGGGTCATCACTTCTTCCTCCTGAGGGATCTTCTCTTTTGTCTCCGCAGCCATATCATCGACGCATTTTTTCAAAGCCCTATGCCCAATGTCACTTTGCGTGTACAGAAACAAAAGCACGCCGAACACCGGCAGGAGCATAATCACAATCAACCATGTGATTTTAGCGGTGGGATTAATGGGACTGTTCAACAAATAAACTACCATGACAAAAGTAAATAATACTGTTCCGCCTAAGATATGGGGCAGGAATTCTTCAAACCACCGGAAAATGCCAAACAAGATAAAAATCTGTGCCACCAATAAAACCAACATTAGCCCGAAACGGCTGAATATCGCGTGAATAATGCCTTTCTGCCCTTTTTTCAAAAGGGTGATCCCTTTATTTTTATAATCCGTCTGCATAAATCCTCCTCCTTTGTCATACCCTGCAAAACAATCTCGCGGCAATAGCCCCTATGCCTTCCTGTATACGGATTCTTCATCAAATTTTGATTCCATTATAAACCGTACCGTCAGGGGACGGTCAAGAACGGAAATTATATTCTATAAAAAGTGTGCGTCCTGACATACACTCGCGCCCCGAAGGGTTTGATTTCATAGGATTCGGGCGTCAAAAGGCCCCTCCAGCGGCCCCGATTTATTGTTTGAGATAAGGAATGATGTCTTTTACCGAATCGAAAATGAGATCCGGTTTGATTTCCGATTTTACAACGTCTTGAAGGGACGCCTCCCCGCTTAGGACTAATATGCTTGTAAGCCCGCTGTTTTTCCCTGCGGCGATATCCGTATAAAGGCGGTCCCCTACCATGGCTGTTTTTTCCCGTTTTATAGAAGCCCTTTCGATCAGATAACGGATAATATCCCCGTTCGGCTTCCCAATAACGCGGTCCGGATGCCTGCCGGTCGATGCATGGATAAAGGCATGGATAGCGCCGATATCCGGGATGAATCCATCTTCCGTAGGACAATTATAATCCGGATGGGTGGCGATATAGGGCAGCCCCTTCCTTATAAAATCACATACTTTGCACATTTTTCCATAGTCAAGCGTTGTATCGAACGCCGTTACCACGATTTCCGGCGTCTTCCCATCCAATACGATGCCTTCTTCTTCAAATTGTTTTTTCAACAAATCGTTCCCTAAAAGGAACACCCTCCTTCCCGGGTAATTCCGCTGTAAATAGAAAACCGTTGCCTGCCCGGACGTAATAATCCTGTCCGCCCCTGCCTCCAAGCCCATGCGTCTTAATTTATCCACATATACTTCCGGGCTTTTGGATGAGTTATTTGTTAAAAAAACATATTTTTTCCCAAGCCGGACGATTTCTTCCAGAAAATCCTTCGCCCCGTCGATCCATTGCTCCCCCAGATATACCGTTCCATCCATATCCAAGGCAAAACATTCGATCTCTCTTAACAAGCCTTTCTTATCTTCATTCACCGCTGCCGTCATTCCCCGGGCTGCCTGCGAAAGGCATCCTGCCAAGGGACGGGAACCTTTTTCGCCCGTACCTTGCTCTTCTGTTATGTGCCAATACAGCCGGTTTCTTAAAAATCCCGCCTCTACTTCCCCGCGCGTTTTCATCCAGGAAAGATACGAACGCAAGGTCGCACCGGTTAATACATATTGGTTCTGATCCATTGCCAAGCCGTATTTCTCAAAAACCCTTTGGATAATATCTTCCGTCCCCACTTTTTCCCTACAGATTTCCCGAAGCGTATCTGCAATCTCGTATACTTTTTCCCGGTTCACCTTTACCACCGGCCCCATATCCGTATATATTTCCCCATGGGAAGGGATGAACAGCCTTCCATCCAATTTTTCCAGTTTATCCAGGCTTTGCAGGAATTCCCCCACGTCATACAGGAACGGGATATGATATTTTCGTATGATCGCCTCCCCAGTCACTCCGTCGGCTATAAACCATATGCCGTCCTCCGTACCAAAGGCCGCCATAGAAAAGGAATGTCCATCGATACGCGCCATTCTCATCCCCTTTGGCAAAACCCCTTCCGTCAGTCCCATTGCCTGGCTTGGCTGCGCCAAAAGGAATTTATTTTGCAATTCCTTATAAGGGCTCCCCCCATACAAAAAAGAGGGTTCCAATATTGTATTCTCTGCAAAAGCCCTGTCTATTCCCGGACAATAAACCTTACATCCCGTCCTTTCCTGAATGACCCTGTTACCGCCCACATGATCCGCATGGGAATGGGTATTCAATATCAGCTCCGCTTTCCAGCCCTGCGCCGCCAATATCTTCAGCGCCTTTTTCCCCGCATCCTTATCGTTTCCGCTGTCAATCAGACAAACGCTTGTATCATCTATCCTGTAGATCCCGATTTTGGAGGGACAATCCACATAATACGTCTTCTCCCCTGCCTGAACTAATTCATACATATTTCTTCTCCTATCTTAGAACAAAATGCCTTCGGCATTGTGTTCGGAAGAACCTTCGGTTCTTCATCAATTTATGTCCGCTTGATGACGGACTTCTTTATTATGGAACAAAATGCCTTCGGCATTATAAGGATTCGGGCATCAAAAGGCCCATCCGGCGGCCCCGCCTGGCAGATGGCACGATAGATTTGTGCAAACGGCTTTTGCACGATGGAGAGGAGACTC
>CAOKPU010000067.1 GCA_948470755.1 uncultured Lachnospiraceae bacterium
CTGCGAGTACCAAAAATCCTATGGCATTATTTCTGAATAGCCGCCTGTGCCGCTATTAATAAAGGAATAATGATATATTCAATATTTTTTATGCTTAATATCAGTTACGCAGCCTCAACTTCTTTTATCATTCAATTATTTCATCCGATAATTGAGTTATAATTTCTCTTGCATTAATACGATTTTGAATAATCAATTTGACTTTTTCGGCAATCTGTGTCCTAATCTCTACTGAATCAGGAATAGGTAGGATTACTTCTTTTAATCGCTGGCCAAGCGTATCAATAACATCTCTCGTAAATTGTTTAGTTCGTATTTGCCTTTTAACAATATATGAATTAAGTAAACCTAACAAAAGATACTCGTTCAGCAAAATACTGTTCTTACTCCTTATTTTTATTAACCCACCACAATAAAGCACTTTCTTGTCACATTCAGTAATAATACAAGACGTACCAACTAAGTAAGTTCCATCTCTCACAAGAAGGATATCCCCAACTTGAACATCCTCACGCTCAGCATACTGCTGATAAATTTCCTCAGATATGCCTTGTTTTGCATCGGCTTTTATCTCCCAATTAGAAAAGTCAGACGTTCTCACAAATGGAATATTCCCCGTACCATAAGCCATTTTCCCAATTTCGTCTCCAGTTGCCAGTTCTAAGATCCCCTCGCTTATAAGCTCTCGTACACTTTTTAATATACAATTTGCACTCAGCTTATCTAGCACAGCTGAAATTGACGGATCATAATATTTTGGTAAAAAGATATTACTAATTATAGAACTACTCTTTAGTTTATAGGCTGAAAACTCACCAAATTCCAAAGTTGTTGTATCCTGTACCAATTCTTCTAATATATCATCTAATGAACAAGCGAAAAATATGTCAAATGGCTCAGTGCTATTAGTGTCCAATACCTTCTCAATCAAAATTGGCATTTGCTTTATTGCAGCCTTATACTTCATACGCGTTTCAATAGCCGATGTCATTTTTGTAATCAATCTTTCTTTAGTTTTTACCGCTTTCGGAATAGGAAGAATAATTTCTTTATATCGGCTTCCAAGAGTATCAATAATATCGGCAGTAAATTGCATATTCCTAATTTGTCGCTGTACCAAAGAACAATTTAAACTCAAAAAAAACAAATATGGATTAATTGCATCTTTATCAACAATTCTAAATTTTAAAATATGCGATTGGAAAACCATAGGAATGTCCATTTCCGTAATTAAACAATTCGTCCCAATCAAATAGGTTCCATCTCTTACAAGAAGGATATCTCCTGCTTGAACATCTTCACGCTCAGCATACTGCTGATAGATTTCTTCAGATACACCTTGTTTGGGAATAGTTTTTATTTCCCAATTTGTTATGTCTGATGTTCTAACAAATGGAATGTTTCCTGTGCCATAAGCCATCTTACCAATTTCGTGACCTGTTTGAGCAATGACTTTTCCTTCCTCTATGAGACTTCCAAGGTTGAATAAATCATGTGTAGGTTCAAGTTCTAATATCTTATCATATAACTCAGGATCATAATATTTAGGAATAAAGATATTATTTTTAATATCATCGCTTTTAAGTTTATATGCCAACATGATTTCACCGCATTTCCCAGTATTTATCTGCAACAAGTGGTATTTCATCTAAAATAATTTTTTCTCCATTTTCTGAATACTTATATGTCACATTTCCACGACTATCATGACCACACCATTTCACATCACTCATAAAAATGTCATAATCACCACAAGTTTCTCTATCTTTTCCAGATTCATATTTTTGACATATTAGGACACAACATTTAGCATGAGTATGTGGCTGAAATAAATCCTCTGGTAAAGTCACCACTGCCAGTATCTTCGCTTTACTACGAATATAGTTTACAACATATTGATATTTTGGCATACCGAAAATACTTTCTAAAAGAACTATTCCCATTCGTCCACCGTCTCGCAACATTTGGAAACAACGTTCTATAAATAAGATTTGCGGAGGCTGTTTATCAACAAGATCTCCTTTGATAAATTGACCATCATCATCTTGTGACCATTTGTGACCAAGATCATAAAGTCCTAATATCTCTGTAGTGTCAATAGAAAGTTTTTTCCCAAAAGGTGGATTAGTTGCTATTATATCAAATGTCCCTGGCTGGATATCCTCTTTTGTCTTAGAACCCCAATTAACAAAATTATCCAAACTATTTTCACAATGAACACCACCTCTTCCATCACCAAGAATAGCTAAGTAAGCTTTGGCTACTTTACTCAAAAAATTATCTTTGTCAATACCACGAAAATTTTTAATAGCAACCTTCTGCTTTTCAGCCTCAATTTCCGCTTCTGGCCAACCAAGTTCTGTGCATTTTTCCTCCAATTTATTCCATACATACCTTAACGATTCAACTAAAAAACCACCGCTACCACATGCCGGATCTAAAATTTTTTCTTCGGTATCAGGATCAAGCATACGAATTACCATATTGACCACATTACGAGGAGTAAAAAATTGACCTTGTGCACCTTTTAATGATGGACCAATAAAAATCTCAAATGCCTCACCAACAGCATCGCGTGAGCTATCTTTAAGACTATATAATTGTAATTCACCTACAATATATTTAAGACATTTAGCATCAATAATAATTGTATCTGCAACATCAATTACATCATTGTATTGTTTCTTAACTCGCTCAAAAAGCTCTAATATTCTCTTTCTTACATCCTCATTTTTCTCATTTATACCAGCTCTAAATTTTACAGTATCATCTGGACGAGTAAAACGTTCATCATAAATTTTACAGAATATAAGATTAATAATCTGAGATGCGAACACCTCATCACGTGTTATTCCAACTGCATTTGCTGCCAAATAATTTCTTATTGTCTTAAAAGTTGGTTTAAGATTTTCTGCTGGTCGCAAATCTTTTCGCTTGAATTTTCCAATATCTTCAACTCTTTCACCAAAGCGTGGAATATTGGGAATTTCTTCAAACAGAATCTTGCCATCCTTCTCTATCTTCTGCAAATAAAGCCTTTCTTCACCATTAAACCAAACCCCTAAATATGCCTTGGAAAAGCGAAGATAATCCTCTAATTGACTTCTTCCATCTTTTCTATTCTTTTTCTTACATTCAACAATAATATAAGCTGTATCTTCCGTATGCTCTGGACTTGTAAAAACAGCAATATCAACAGGATATTCCTTTTTTGTATCTGAAGGGCGAACTTTTACCCTATATTGAGGACGGGTATGCACATACTTTTTCGGATACCCATAATCATCTACTAAAATTTTTGCAAAAGGCTGAACCGCCTCAATTTCTTCAGGAGTTTCTTTTACCTGCAACCCAGAAATATAATCAATTATATAGCCTTCTCTAATATCATCCATCTTTTATCTTCCTCCTCAGTGCTAACAACTTCTCATAACTTCAAAATGCTTCAGCGCATCTTCGATTGCTTTTACCTTTTCCGCTGTCGGATGTTTCCTCGGCTGTTTCAATTCCTCTACCGCATTAGAAGCATCATACATCGGCAATCCTAAATCTCTCTTTACCTCTGCGATATATGCGGTATGTACCTTGAAGCCATACTTCGCTTCTATGTACTCCTTAATCATCTTGTATGTAACCCGCTCTTTCGGCTTATATGCTGCGGCTCTCTTGGCAATATTATCAAGCGGCAATTTATCCTCGCCAAACTCAACTTTTACGTTGATATGACTATCTGGCTTTTTGTGGGAAAGCAGGACCACCGTCTCCACATTCGCCGTCCAAGGAAACTGATCCACCGCCACAGCCCGTTCCACCTCATAACCCTTCTCCAAAAATACCTCCAGATCCCTCACAAGACTGGTTGGTTTACAGGAAATATAGACCAGCCGTTCCACCCCATAATCGATTATCTTCCGCAGCGCTTTTGGATGAATACCATCCCTTGGCGGATCCAGAATAATAAAATCCGGCTTTTCTTCTATCTCATCCAATACTTTCAGCACATCTCCTGCTATAAAACTACAATTATCCAAACCATTCATTTTGGCATTTTCCCGCGCTGCCTCTACCGCTTCCTCTACGATTTCCACGCCAACCACTTTTCCCGCCGCACCAGCCAGCATCTGCGCGATTGTTCCCGTACCGCTATATAAATCAAAAACAACAGGGCCTTTCCCACTTTCTCCCGGCAGTAAGCCGATATAATCCCTGGCCGTCCGATATAGCTCTTCCGCGCCATAAGTGTTCGTCTGGAAAAAGGAAAATTCTGATATCCTGAATTTCAGCCCCAGCAATTCATCATAAAAATAATCCTGTCCAAACAAAATATCCGTCCCATCATTTTTTACCACATCCGCATTGGAATCATTCTTCGTATGAAGGATGCCTACAATCTTTCCCTCCAGATCCAAATGCAGCAGGGCATCCGTAAAAGGCTTTAAATCATGCTCCTCCTGCGTCGTCGTCACCAGTGCGATTAATATTTCCCCCGTCTTTGCCGCCTTACGCACCAACAGATGCCGCAGATACCCTTCATGCCTTAACCGGTGAAAAAAGCTCACCTTTCTTTCCGCAAAATAATCCCTTGCACATAATAAGATCTTCCGGTAATCCTCATCCACGATCCGGCAACCGTCTACCGTCACAATATCATAGAAGCTGCCACGTTTATGCATTCCCAAGGCAAGAGGGCCGTCTTTTCGCTCATCCCCAAAAGAAAACTCCATCTTATTCCGATAGCCAAAAGGAACCGGACTGGGTTTAATACCCTCATACACATATTCCCCATCCTGCCCTCCCAGTACGGAATCCAGCAATTTTTTTACCTGTCCCTCTTTTATTCTCAGTTGTTCATCATAAGGAAGCGAAAGATAGGTACACCCTCCACAAGCCCCAAAACACGGACACGGACTTCCTGCCTCCAAAGGGGATTTTTCCAGAACCTCCAAAAGCCTCCCTTCCGCTTTTCCCTTTCTGGCCTTACTCACCACAAAAGAAACCCTCTGCCCAGGCAATGCATTTTTTACTATACAGTTTCCGCCTTCGCATATTACGATTCCTTTGTTCGGGAATTCTATCCTTTCCACCATTCCCTCCAATATATCACCCTTTTTCATCCGCCTTTCCTTTCTCCTTCCTTTTTCCTATCCTCCGTTTTATTTTCGTACTAACCCTCATGATTCCGCTTCGCGGAGAAGTACTTCTCACACTAACTCCCATGCCGCTGCTTCGCAGCGGTGCAAATCCTGGTGAAAAATGCCTGTATTTTGGGCATTTTTCGGTGTGAGAAAGACTTGCAAAGCAAGTCGTAGAACTTCTTAGCGAAACAGCCACTGCTGTTGAGCTTTAGAAGTACTTCTCACACTAACCCCCATGATTCCGCTGCGCGGAATCTCAAATCAATGCGGAGAATGCCGCATTTCAGGCATTCTCCTGCGTGAGACTTAGAACTTCTTCGCGAAGCAGCCTCTGCTGCGAGTGATTAGAAGTTCTTCTCACGCTATCCTCCATGTCAGAGCAGTTTACTGCGATGACACGCGTCGGAAATTTCAAATTTCCGACTGCGATCAAGGTACATCCCTGCCTCTAACTCAAATTGCCGATTGAAAAATCAGCTATCAAGCTGATTTTTCAATCTAATCCCCTATTATGCTTCAAATGTCAAAAAGCCCATTTGACGGAGCCGCCGAATGAACCTTTTGATGCCCGAATCCTATTATATAAAAGCGGAATGTACAAAGCAAGTACATTCCGCCCTAAAATCATTCCTTATCCACACTTGCGCAAGCAATATCTGCCGCCACTATTCTTCCGAAGCCTCCTCATGAGCCTCTTCTTCCTCATCATCCTCGTCCTCAAAAAAATCATCATCGAAGTCGTCGTCAAAATCATCTTCAAAATCCTCTAAGTAATCCGGCTTCAGATAACGGTAAACCGCATATGCGATACCGGCTACTGCGGCCACTGCACCAACTACTGCCAAAACCCAAAATACGGTATTGCAGCATTTACATTTCTTTTCTTCTTCCTTCTTACCCAACAGTTCGTTAATCCTTGACATATCAATATATTCTTCTAACTTGTTTAATCTGTTCATAACTCATACCTCTCTTCGTCTTTACTTGGTTTATTGTTGCCTTGCCGGATGCAAATTATTAATAATGCTACCATTAATAGTATGATTAATAGGATCATTAATACAATTTCCAACTTCTGCAAAATCTCAAACCTTTTTTCTACTATATAATATAACACTAATTCCAGAAATTTACTATAAAAATTTGATAAAATTACAACTTTTTCAATTTTGCAAACGCCGCATACATAATTTTCTGTCCGGCCCCGTCAAAAACTACTGTTACCTGATAATCTCTTGGGCCTTTTTCCAGTTTCATAACAGTTCCTTCCCCATACTTGATATGCCTTACCCTATCTCCGATCCCATAGTCGACCTCGCCGCTTCCCGACATCCCTTTTGACAATCCATTGACATCTCTTAAGCTTCCCAGGCCTCCGCCTGCAATATAGGGACGATTCTCCGCCGGGGTCCTTTTCGGCGCCGCTACCGCCCTCGGCTTTGTCCTGACCGGGGAAGCCTTTGGTTTGTCAAAAATTTTCTGGTATTCCTCCGGGGTCCCGCTTTCGGAAAATCCCTTATCCAATGAGATATAATCCATGCCGAAAGGCTTCGACTTAAACCTCATTTTTTCACTGGATTCCTCATCATATTCCGCAAAGTCCCACTTTTTTATAGCCGGAGGTCTATGATCCAGCAGATTTTCAGGAATTTCCTTCACAAAACGGCTCACCGGGTTATATTGGGTTTCCCCCCGCAGCATACGTTGCTTTGCGCATGTTAATGTCAATTCCTCCTTTGCTCTCGTAATCCCCACATAAGCAAGCCTCCGCTCTTCCTCCATATCCTCATCGCTATCGGAGGTAATCGCCATATAGCCCGGGAAAACCCCGTCCTCCATGCCTGTCAGATAGACACAGGGGAACTCCAATCCCTTGGCGCTATGCAGCGTCATCAGCAATACCCTGCTGCTGCCGCCTTCAATCCGGTCGATGTCTGCCACTAAAGCCACCTCTTCCAAAAACTCGCTAAGCGAACCCTCCTCATGAGTCTCTTCATAAGCCACTATCTTGCTGATCAACTCATCAATATTATGGATTCTGTCTTCCGCATCCTCTTCATCCGAAGACTCCAGTTCCTTCACATACCCGGTGGCCTCAATAATATCTTTGATCAGCCCTTCCAACCCATAATATTCTAATTTACTCCTAAAGCCTTGAATCATCGTCACAAAAGTTTCCAACTTTTTGACGCTTTTACTGATTGCGGCAATCTGATCCGCCTCCCGCAACGCATCATAAAAGCTGACGCCCCGCATGTCCGCATATTCCTGTACGCGGGCAATCGTAGCAGCCCCGATTCCCCGCCTGGGTACATTGACAATCCTCTTTACCGCCAAATCATCCCTGCCATTGTCCACGGTTTTCAAGTAAGCCAGCATGTCTTTAATTTCTCTTCTGGCATAAAAGTTCGTACCGCCTACTACGTCATACGGGATTCCATCCAGGATAAACCGCTCCTCCAACACACGGGCCTGGGCATTCGTCCGGTAAAGGACTGCAAAATCACCATAATCCGCAGAATCTTTCCGCGTTCTTTTTACTATATCGTCCGCCACAAATCCCGCTTCCTCATAAGCCGTATCCAACTGCCTGAAATGCACCAGGCTGCCCTGCCCCTTTTTCGTCCAAAGCGCTTTCTCCTTGCGCCCCATATTGTTCTTTATCACCGCATTAGCCGCATCCAGCACATTTTGGGTGGAACGGTAATTCTGCTCCAGCTTAATCACTGCCGCTTCCGGATATACTTTTTCAAAATCCAGAATATTCCTGATATTTGCACCCCGGAATTTATAAATCGACTGGTCATCATCTCCTACCACGCAAAGATTCCTATATTTATCCGCCAACAACCTTATCAGTTCAAATTGGGCGGTATTCGTATCCTGATACTCGTCCACCATGATATACCGGAATCTGTCCTGATAACTGTCCAGCACTTCCGGACAGCTTTTAAAAAGCTCGACGGTTTTTACGATCAAATCATCAAAATCCAGCGCATTATTTTTTCTAAGAGTTTCCTGATACTCTAAATAAGCTTTTGCAATCTTCTCTTTATGAAAATCCCCCATCGCCTGTAGCTGATATTCCATCGGGGCAACCAATTCATCCTTCGCAGAGGATATTGCGCTTAAAATCGTCCTTTCCTTCAGTATCTTTGTATCAAACTGCAAACGCTTACAGACATCTTTCATTACTGTTTTCTGGTCATCCGCATCATAAATCGTAAAGTTATTGTCAAACCCAATCCGGTCTATGTATCTATGCAGTATACGCACGCAAGTGGAATGGAAAGTGGATACCCATACTTGGCTGGAGCCATGGCCGATAATCGAATCCACACGCTCCCGCATCTCCCCCGCCGCCTTATTCGTGAAAGTGATAGCCATGATATTATACGGTTGAACCCCTATTTCATCTATCAGATAGGCAATCCTGTGAGTCAATACCCTGGTTTTCCCGCTGCCCGCCCCTGCTAAAAGGAGTACCGGCCCATCCACGGTAAACACTCCCTGTTTTTGCTGTTCATTCAATGTATCATAAATACTCATAAAATCTCGTCTTATCCTTTTCGTTTCTGTTTTTTACCATTTATGCATTCTTTCCCAATTGCCGTCATGCCCGGACAGCCAATCCTCCGTTATGCCCGTACGTATTTTTAACGACCACCGCAAAGCCGTATACCCTACCGGATATCGTCTTCATTGAAAGGGTCGCCGCACTCCGGGCAGAACTTCGGCGGGTTCCCGGGATCTTCCGGCTCCCATCCGCATTTATCACACCGGTAAAGAACTTCCCCCGCCGGCTTTTTCGCCCCGCATTCACTACAGAATTTCCCTTTGTTTATTTGCCCGCAGCCGCACGCCCAGCCTGTCACGTTCCCATGCCCGGCCTGCATCCCTTGCTGCATTCCAAAAGAGCCTGATGTCTGCTGCTGCCCCATAGCAAACAGCGCATTGGCATTCATGCCGCCCGCCATATTGGCCATGTTCATCCCTGCAAATGCCATCATAGGCCCTGCTGCAGTATTGGAAGCCGCCGCACGCATCGCATCCGCCTGTGCATTGGCAAGGTTAGCCGCCGCCATGCCCGGGTTGCGGTATACTGCCGTCCTTTGCAGTTCTTTTATCATAGCCTCGTCTTCTTCCGGCGCTTTTACCGAATTTATCCCGAAAGAAATCATAGTTATGCCTCTTAACCCCGACCATTTAGCGGAAAGTTCCCCATTTAATATGTCCACCAGCTCTGTTGTATGCTTTGGGATCAAGCTGTACCTTATGCCCATTTCCGAAATCCGCGCAAATGCCGGCTGCAAAGCGGTCAACAGTTCTGTTCTCAATTGGCTTTCTATTTCATTTTTCATAAAACTGCCGGCTATATTCCCGCATACATTCTTATAAAACAAAAGCGGATCCGTAATCTTATACGAATACTCCCCGTTGCACCGCAGTGTAATGTCCATATCCAGCCCGATATTCGCGTCCACGACACGGAAAGGCACCGGGCTGGCCGTGCCGTATTTATTGCCCATAATCTCCTTTGTATTAAAGAAGTAAACCCTCTGCTCTTTCGCCGCATCTCCGCCAAAAGTAAAGCGCCTGCCGATGATCTCAAACGTATTGCCCAAGCTTTCCCCAAAATCCCCATAAAGCAGGCTGGGTTCCGAAGAAGTATCATAAACAAACTCACCCGCCTCCGCACAAAACTCTACGACTTTCCCCTGATCCACAATCATCATGCACTGTCCTTCGTTCACAGCCACTACGGAACCATTGCTTATAATATTGTCCTCCCCTTTGGTGTTGCTCCCCTTGCCGTTAATCCTTTTCTTTCCCCTTGCCGCCAAAACTTCATTATCTAATGCATCACAGTAAAAATATTCCCTCCACTGATCTGCCGTGACCGTACTTACCGCACTTTTTATTGCTTTTATCAATCCCATCCCTGCATTTCCTCCATAACAACCTACAGCGGCTGCCCCTTCCTGTTTTAATGAATATAATTATAACTAGTTTAAGCGGGAATGTCTAGCTAAGAATCAAAGCAGGATTGCAGCGCTGCAGGTCAGCGGGGTATTTTGCCTTTTCGGCATTCGTCCAATATCCATGCAATCATGGCTATTTTCCTCATTGCCCGCGGAAATAAAAGCACGGAGCGTATTCCCATCATCGGTATCCCTTCCCGCCTCCTCATGTACAAGCACACTTTTCCGCTCCTTTTTATATAATAAAACATCAATTAAATTATGGAGGGATTATGAAAAAAATATCCAAGAAAAATACCTGCCTTTTTTTACGTAAGTTTACCGCCCTGAGCCTATGCCTCATCTTTATATGTTCCGCTTTAACCGGCTGCGGCAAGGCTTCCGTGGAAAGCCCAGACGGCTCCCTTACCAAAGTGACATTAAACGAAGTGGCCCATTCTATTTTTTACGCCCCTATGTATGTGGCGATAGAAGAAGGATATTTTTCCGAAGAGGGAATCGATCTGACGCTCATTACAGGATTTGGCGCAGACAAAACAATGACGGCCGTACTTTCCGGCGAAGCCGATATCGGCTTTATGGGGAGCGAAAGCACCATTTATACCTATCTGGAAGGCGCACAGGATTACGTCGTAAACTTTGCCCAGCTTACTCAGCGCGCCGGGAATTTTCTCGTATCAAGAGAGCCTGTGGAAAACTTTTCATGGGATATGCTGAAAGGAAAGGATGTCCTCGGCGGAAGGGCGGGCGGTATGCCGGAAATGGTATTTGAATACATCCTGAAAAAGAACAATATTGACCCTGCAACAGATTTGTCCATCGACCAGAGCATCGATTTTGGCTCTACAGCCGCCGCATTTTCTGGCGGGCAAGGTGATTTTACCGTCGAATTCGAGCCTCATGCTACTTCGCTTGAAGCAAAAGGCGATGGTTATGTGATCGCTTCCCTTGGGGAAGATTCCGGCTATGTTCCCTACACCGCATTCAGCGCTAAAAAAAGCTTTATAGACGCCAACCCGGATATTATCCAATCTTTCACCAACGCGCTGCAAAAAGGGATGGACTACGTACAAAGCCATTCCCCCGAAGAGATAGCCAAAGCCATTGCTCCCCAATTTGAAGAAACAGCCCCTGAAACCATCACCGCCATTGTAACCAGATATTACGAACAGGATACTTGGAAAGACAACCTGATCTTTGAAGAAGATGCGTTTACCCTTCTGCAAAACATCCTTGATGAAGCCGGACAGTTATCCGAGCGGGTTCCTTATGAATCACTCGTTACCACACAATTTGCCGAAACAGCCAAATGAATCTCTCTAAAATAGTCTAAATTGATATAGCATATTTCTTTTCGTTGTTATATAATTAGAAATAGTGCCAGTTCCGGGAGGAATACGCTTCCTGCGTATCGCCAGTGTCTAGGTTCAAACACAGTGATCATCCCGTAGAACACTTGGCGGCTGGCGCCATTTTATCATCTTCTTTTCCTTATCTTTTCTGCCATTTCACCCGGAACGCCCCTTTCCGGACATTCCGCACGGACTCTGAACACATCCTTCCCATCCCCGCAGATTAACAGACGGCTGCCGTCATATATTTCGTATCCTAATATACGATAACTGCCTCCCTTATATCTCACAATGCTTCCTACCGGATATTTCATAAATAATTCCTGCATGGCGACCTCCCGTTTCCTTTTTTATCATTCCCGGAAACAGCAGTTTTTACACCATTTCACATTACCGTCGCTTAAAATCTTATACATCCATCCCCATATAAGAAGACGCATTGCATACCAAAATCCACCACTGCCATCGCCATGGCAAAAAAAGTAATGAGTACCGTCAAAAAAATTGCCGTTTTATCATAGAGGAACTGCACCTGCTGCCCTTCCTTAGCCCATCCCTCTATTTTATAATTCCCCACAAGGACTTCTATTCCCAAAGCAATCAAAATGCACGGCCAGCACCTGAAAATAATTCTATAATCCAATTGCGGCACAAAAATGTGTATCAGAAATAATATGCCGAATAATATCATCATACAGCCAAAAGTCACCGTACCTATCCTACGGATTTTTACATTCCGTTTCTGTTCCATATGCTTTCCTTTCCGCATCAAACTTCGGTGCCAAATCCATGCCCGGATTTTCCCTACGATTGGAGGATACCGTTTCCTCCTTCATTTCTTCAGGTTCCACATCAATAATTACTTCTTTTAATTCCTTTTCTTTTCCCCGTATCATCCTCAAACCGCCAAAAATAATCCCAACCCCTGCCAAAATCCTTGGCACAGTATTCTCAAATCGGCTTAAAATCCTGAAAATGCCATCCGGGATCCAAGGCATCAATGCCGTTTTTATTCCATTCCATAAAAGCAGGATGCCTGCAATAATCAATATGACCGCAATAATATTCTTATACTTTCCCGTATTCTTCCTGACATCGGCAAATGCATCCAGATGAAACAGGAATTCGTCCTCCACCTTCAAAAATTCCTCATCCTCCAGCCCCGCCAGGTTGTGTACATGAAAGAAACTGTAAAACCACACTACCACTTCGATAAACGAAAGAGTATATACATTTAACAAGGAACATAACATCCATATCCCTAAAAACAACCCCATCAGGCTGACGCCCATCTTCATAAAGCCAAGATACATCTCCCCTGCACCGGGCATCAGGGAGAAACAAAATGTTAAAAATCCGCTCTTCCTTTTTCTGACCATAATTTGATTCCTCCATTCTCAATCAATTGATAAAATTATTCCATATCCCGTCCACGTCTATGTCGGAACGGGATTTTAACCATCTTCCCAGAAAACTCTCCAAACCGCCGCCTTCCTCATCCGCCAGCGCTTTTTCTTTCTCCTGCTGATACCGTTCGATATCCCTTTCTATCCGTTCCTCCATATAATCGCCCTTTTCCAACGCGCCTCCGGCTATATCCATCGGTATTGCTGTCAGGCAGAAAACTGCTACTGCCGCTGCCGCCGCTATCTTAAAACTGTAGGCTAAGAATTGGATTTTTGCCTTTCGCAGCATATATTCCTTATTTTGTATGACGATATCCCTATTTCCCACGGCCATACTCCGCCCGGTGCCCTTGGCAGCCTGTTCTTCCTCCGCCGCCGCTTTCATGATTAACTCCTTCAAATATACCGGAGGCGCAATCATCCCGTTTTTTTCCACATCAGCGATCAAAGCCTCTAACTCTTTGTCATCCAGATCGTTGTACCCTTCTCTCATGCGCTTATCTCCTTTCTGTATATTTTCCTCAGCATATCCCTTGCCCTATATATTTGGGTCTGCACAGTTTTTAAGTTTTCATTTCTTTCTTTTGCAATTTCAGCCGCTTTTTTTTCGTCATAATAGACATTTTTAGCAATCTCATTATAAGGCGGTTTTAATCTGCTGCAGTATGTAAGCAGCCTTTCTTTTACTTCTTTCTCTAAGCAGATGTCTTCCGGCGAACCGGCATCTTCGCTCTTTTGTTCAAAGAAAACATCTTCCGTCGGCACCGCCCTCCTGCCTGCGCTTCTTAAATAATCAATGCTTTTATTTGTCGCTATTCTGCATAACCACGCTTTTTCATTCTCTCCTTCAAAAGCATCCAAATTCTTATATGCGGATAAGAAAACCTCCTGCGTCAGATCTTCCGACATAAAATAGTCCCCGGTGACTTTATAGCATACAGAGAAAACAAGGTTCTGATAAGTATCAACCATCATGGAAAGCCGCTCTTCTTTATTCAATTTTTGAATGCTGCACATACGATGAATACTTTCACCCCTTCCTTTTCCCTTTATATCCCTTATAACGTTTTCCCTTCTCATTTATCTTCAGATTTTTGATTTTTATATGAAATTCGGAATGCGCGCAAATCTTTTCTGCAAACGGTCAGGCGGGGCCTCCGGATGAGCCTTTTGATACCCGAATCCTATAAAGTAAAAAAGTGTGCGTCAAGACGCACACTCGCGCCGGAGGCAGGGCCATATGCCGCCTCCGTTCACTTTTTTAGAAAATCACTAAACTCTTTCCGCTCTTTCTTCCTGCTTTCCGAAAGGCTGTTCATCACCCAGCCGAGTCAGTCCCTCGCCGGAATCTATCCCGGCACAAACCAGTTTCTTTGCCCATGGGAGTCAATACGACAACGCTGTACCGTGGCAAAGCCTGAAGGATCATCCCCTATACATCCGTTTTTTGCCGTTTCCCTTCCCTGCGTTCTTCGTCCGCTGCAGCATCCAGGCAATCCACCATCTTTTCAATCATCAGCTTCTTTACATACACATCAAAACTCAACATGCAGATAACGGAAAAGAATTGAAGAAATCCTTTTTCCTCTTCAGGTGCATCCCCAAATGTATCTTTCGACTCCTGAAACTTGCGCACTACATCCTCTTTCAGCAAATCCACGTACTTGCTTTCCAGCCCAAATACCTCTGAATAGACATCGCCGAGGTTAAATCCCTCCTTTTGAAAGAATTTTTCCGTTAAAGGATTTAACAAAGTCTGTATATCGTTGATCGTCAAAATGCCTTTATAATAATAAATAAAAATCAACAAAAGCACATGCTCCTTGGAATACTTTTTCTTCATCGGAGGAGGCAGCAGATTATTTTTCGCATAATTATTAATCATTGTCTTTGTCAGGATTTTATCCGTACCCGGATTCCTGACCGTGTTTCTCAACTGTTTTTCCATAAAAGTCGTTACCTGATCCATATATAAATCAATATTCGGGATATCTTCCAGCTTAATATATTTAATCCTGTCAAGACTTTCCAGTATACTGTTTAATAAATCTTCCTTATCAATCGTCATGCCCATCCTCCATACAGCCGCCAAATCCACCGCTTAAAAAATATTCGGTTTCCGGCTATTCTTCCGTCTCCACTAAATTACCGTCATGTCCTTGTCCGGCTATAACCATTTTCATAGAATAGCCAAATACACTTTCAATATACCTCATTATATAGTATTCAAAACCACATGACAAGCTTTATCTTCTGCTTATTTTTCCGCTTTCTCCCCCATTGCGTTATAAAGGATATGATAACTGCCATCTTTACTTTATAACTTTAATATGATAAAATGGTTGCATGTTCATCTGTAAGATATTCATACAGAAAAGCATTTGGAGGTTTCAAAATGAACAAGAAAATAAGGACAGATGCCGTAGACTACTTATTTGACGCCATTCTTAATCTTCAGGATAAAGAAGAATGCTACACTTTCTTTGAGGACTTATGTACAGTAAATGAACTTCTATCCCTTTCCCAAAGATTTGAAGTCGCATCCATGCTACGCAATCATAGGACATACTTAGAGATCGCTGAAAAAACAGGAGCTTCCACCGCTACCATCAGCCGGGTCAACCGTTCCCTTAATTATGGGAACGACGGTTATGAAATCGTATTCAGCCGGATGGAAAATAAAGAAAACATTTAAAAAACAGAGGGTTGAAGCAATTTTGCTTCCGCCCTCTGTTTTTTATGCCAACTAACAGGATGCTTCTATTCCATAATCTCTTCTATCAATTTTGTTTCTCCGGAATTCATGCTGCACTGCCCTTGGAAAATAGCATTTTCATCCACAATAAGGCTTCTCGTCTGGATATTTCCCCGGATGCTTCCTGTAGAGGCAACCTCCGTCCTGCCGCCGGAAGTCAAATCGCCTTCCACTATCCCGGCAACCATGATATCCGCACCTTTTATATTCCCTATTACTTTTCCGGATGCGCCGATAACCAATGCCCCTTCGCTGCTTACATCCCCCTTTACCTTCCCATCAATGCGGACCGCTTCATTGGATGTGATCGTACCTTCCACTACCATATCAGCGCCAATAATACTCCCAATCTTTGCATTTACATTCGCGGTTTTCTTACTCCCCAACATATTTTCCTCCTAACCGTTGATTTCAATCATTTCCATTGGATCTATATATGTATCGTCTTTACTGATGCTGTATCCCATCTCGGTATTATCCTCCCCGACTACATATAAGATATCTCCTCTTGTTACTTCGCTTCCTGCTTTTACTACTGCATTACCGTTATTACGGTAGACAGAAATATAACCGTTTCCGTGGTCTATGCTGACAACATTCCCATAATCCACATCCACATCCACAGATAAAACTGTTCCTGTACCGGAAGCGATTACGTTGATTCCTTCTGACGCAGCAAATATGACTTCTTTACGGTCTTCATGCGCACGCATTTCCTGCGCATCGTCATCATCGTCATCATCATCCTCTGCGGCTTCTTCCGTCTTTAGCTGGGCAGTCCCGCTTAAAGGAAATCCCTTCGGGATATGTTCCTCTTCTTCTTTCGCTGCCAAAGCTTCTTCCACTTCCGCATGTTGATTCACGGTATCATTCAAGATATTTATCTGTTCTGCCATCTCCTCCTTTTCCGCTTCCAGCACTTCTGCCTCTGCTTCGAGCCGCTCTATTTCCTCTTGCAGCTTGACGGTCTGTTCCGCCTGTTTCTTATACCTTTCCATAGAATCGGATAAAGTAATCGCGCTATATACCACATAACAGACTGCACAGACAAGAAGCAGGAAACTTCCTAACATTACTGTACCCGCCAACCCGGCATTAATGTGAAATTCTTTTCTCTTATTTTTTGCCGAATCGGAGATTATCATTACTGTATAACTTTTCTTACTCTTTCGCGTTCTCAGCTTCATAA
>CAOKPU010000068.1 GCA_948470755.1 uncultured Lachnospiraceae bacterium
ACTTCTTCGCGAAGCAGCCTCTGCTGCGAGTGATTAGAAGTTCTTCTCACGCTATATCCTATACGAAAACTAACCAATTTTCAAGATTGTATTATGAGTTATTAAGTGATACAATAGGATTATATATTTTAAGAATTGCATTCTCTCAATATTATGGAATTGGAATGGTGAAAAATATGGACTTTGATCATAAGGACAACGAAAACCGTGACGGACAGGAAAACAACACGGATACCGGCGTTCGTACAGATAAAGAAAACGATATCAATAAAGCAGGCCGCCCTTCCGGCTATAACGGGAACCCGGATTACGGTTTTGACAGCCAAAGGAACGGCAGTCCGGCCGGGAACCATTTTGACGCAGGCCGCCCTTCCGGCTACCGCTACTCCCCGCCGTATATGGCGCCGGGGCAAAAGCTTGCCAATGCCGCCATGGTCCTGGGCATAATTTCTATCTTATCAACGATTTTAATGACGATATATATTCCTTTCATATTAGGAAGCATTGCCGTTATTTTGGCGATTTTATCCAAAGGCACAAAACCACGGATGGCAGGGCAGGCTATGACCGGGCTTATCTGCGGCATCGGCGGCCTTATCATGAATTTGGGCATCCTCGTGACCACTCTTTCGTTCATCTTCTCGCATCCGAAGCTGCTGCAGGATGCCGCCAAGATCTACGATACCCAATTCGAGCAGATTTACGGCGAATCCACGGAAGATGTGCTAGGGCAGTCTTTGGAAGACATGATTAACGAAACTTTCGGTCTGGAATAATATATTTTAAGAAAGGTATGGTGATTTTATGAGTACAATAAGCCCAATCAGCAACTCGGCCAATTACGGCGGCTATTCCGTAAACAATACCGGGGGATCCGGCATTGCCAGGAATCCGGGAGAATCCGATGTAAAATCCCCCGGCAGGAAATCTTCGCCTGCAGAATGTGAAACATGCAAAAACCGAAAATATCAAGATGGCTCCGATGAAATGGTGTCTTTTAAGTCAGCCACGCATATCTCCCCCCAGTCCGCAGCAACGGCAGTCCGTTCCCATGAGCAGGAACATGTTTCCAATGCTTATAAAAAAGCGGCAAAAAATAACGGAAAGGTGATTTCGGCTAATGTGTCCATCCACACAAGCGTTTGCCCGGAATGCGGACGCAGTTATGTATCCGGGGGGACCACCTCTACGCAGATTAAATATTACAACGAAGATAATCCTTACCAAAAGGATCTGAAAGCTGCCGATTCCATAAAATATCAGGGCATGAACATTAATATGGCAGTATAAAAAGAATTGTTTGAATGGGAGACTATAAACCTATGAATACTTATAAATCCTCCGCCGAACTGAAAGGCCTTTCCAAGGATCAGTTGTTCGGCCACTATGGCACTGCAATTGGTGCGGTCCTTCTTGTTGCGATCACTACTTTATTTGTCACTTATCTTCCTTCTATGCTGATTTCGGCAAGAAACATACCGGAACTTATCATTTATTATATGATAAGTTTTATCGTCAGCCTTCTGACGGGTATACTGGCTTCCGGCGAAGCCTATCTTTATTTAAAGCTAATCTGTGGACAGCCGGTTTCCGCCGGGGATGTATTCTATGGTTTCAGATCTTATCCCGATAAGGCGATCCTTTTGCAGTTTGTGCTTTCATCGCTTACTTATGTATGCTCGGCGCCTGCGCTTGTTTTTTATTATCTTTATCTAACCACTTACCATACTTATTATATCTTGCTTATGTCCATTACTTTTGTAATCGGCATGGCAATCCTTATCGTTATTAGTTTAATGCTTTCGCAGGTTTTTTATTTATTGCAGGATTTTCCTCAATATTCCGCCAAAGAACTGATGAAGTTAAGCTGTCAGATTATGAAGGGCCATAAGGGAAGGCTGTTCTATATATCCATTAGCTTCCTCCCTTTATATCTGCTCGGTGCCTTTTCCTTCTTTATCGCTTATTTATGGCTGATACCTTATTCCAATACCGTGATGACCAATTTTTACATGGATTTAATGAAAAACCGCGTCAATACCCCAAAGCAGGGGAATATGGATATGTTATAAGATATCTGTAAAATACAAAAGGCCAATATGCGGGGCTTTCCAATCGTTCCTGCATATTGGCCTTATTATACGGTTCTTTTTCGTCTATATCGATCCGGGCGTCAAAAGGCCCATCCGGCGGCCCCGCCTGGCAGATGGCGCAATAGATTTGTGCAAACGGCTTTTGCACGATGGAGATGAGACTCTAAAATCGTGGAAGCCTCTGCTGAACACGATTTTTGCTTTCCGAGGCTCATTGGAATGCCCCGTGCAACAGAGTCCGCACAAATCTATTGTGCCATCTGCCAGGCGGGGCCGCCGGACGGGCTTTTTGACGCCCGGATCCTATATTTATTCTTCTGCCATTTTCCCGCCCACGCTCATCCATTTTAAATAAGCATTGATAAACGGATCCAGCCCGCCGTCCAATACGGCGTCCGCATTCCCGGACTCTTCTCCCGTCCTATGATCCTTCACCATGGTATAAGGCTGCAGCACATAAGACCGAATCTGGTTTCCCCATCCGATTTCCTTTACTTCCCCCCGGATGCCGGAGAGTTTTTCCGCATTCTCCTCCTGCTTAAGCAGATATAGTTTCGCTTTCAGCATCTGCATCGCCTTGTCTTTATTCTGAAACTGAGAACGTTCGTTCTGACATTGTACTACAATCCCGGTAGGCAAATGGGTAATCCTGATTGCTGAAGAAGTCTTATTAATATGCTGCCCTCCGGCGCCGCTGCTGCGGTACGTATCAATGCGCAAATCATCATCGTTGATCTCCACATCCATATCTTCCTCAATATCCGGCATAACATCCAAAGATACAAAAGAAGTCTGACGCTTCCCTTGGGCATTAAACGGGGAAATACGCACCAAACGATGCACTCCTTTTTCCGATTTCAGATATCCATAGGCATTTTCTCCATTTACCTGAAAAGTGACCGATTTAACGCCTGCTTCTTCCCCGTCCAGATAGTCCAATACTTCTAGTGAGAATCCTTTGCGTTCCGCCCACCTTGTATACATGCGATAGAGCATACTGCACCAGTCGCAGCTTTCCGTTCCGCCGGCGCCCGCATTCAGTTTAAGGATCGCATTATTTTTATCATATTCCCCGGACAACAATGTACGGATGCGGATCATGTCAAAAGCAGCAATAAAGGCATCCAGTTCGGAGCGGATCTCCGCCGCCATCTCCTCATCCTCTTCCTCATAACTCATTTCAATTAAAGCTTCGATATCCTCGTATTGATGCTCCAATCCGTAAATGATCTCCACCGTATCCTTAAGGTTTTTCAGTTCCTTCATTTTTTTGTTGGACACTTCCGGGTCATCCCAGAAGCCGGGGGCTTCCATTTCCCTTTCCAGTTCTTCCACACGCCTTGACTTATTTGCTAAGTCAAAGTGAATCCCTCACTTCCGCAAGCGGGCTTTCATAAGTCTGCAATTCTGTTTTCATCTGATCCAATTCTACCACTTAACGTTCACCACTCTTTCTTTTATTAGATTTCGGTATGATATCCCGCATACAGGCCGCCCTTTATTTCCTGCCGCAGCACTGTTTATATTTTTTCCCACTCCCGCAAGGGCAGGGGGCATTGGGGTATATTTTCTCCGTTTCCCTTTTTACCGGCCCTTTCGGGAGGGAATCATCCTTATTAGTCCCTGTCACCTTTGCGACCTGCTCCCGTTCTACCTTCTGCTCGATACGTACATGGAACAGAAGGCGCACCGTTTCCTCTTTGATATTCTGGGTCATCTCGTCAAACATCTCATAACCGTTCAGTTTATATTCCACCAAAGGATCCCTTTGCCCGTAAGCCTGAAGCCCTACGCCCTGGCGGAGCTGTTCCATATCATCAATATGATCCATCCATTTTCTGTCAATAACCTTTAACAGGATCACCCTTTCGATCTCGCGCATCGCCTCCGGATTAGGGAATTCCGCCTCCTTCGTCTCATACAGCTTCACCGCTTCTTCTTTTAGCTGCTGCTTTAAGCTGTTTTTTTTCGGTTTAAGCACTCTTCCGGTATTTACCGGACGTAAAGGTATCGTCGGCAGCAATAAAGCATTCAGTTCTCCAAAATCCCAGTCTTCAATGTCCGCCTCATCGCTGATGCTGATATCCACTGCATTTTCCGCGATATCCGTAATCATCTTGAAGATGGAATCCCTCATGCTTTCGCCGCTTAAAACCTGTCTTCTTTCTTCGTAAATGATTTCCCTCTGCTCATTCATTACCTGATCGTACTCCAGCAGGTTCTTACGGATGCCAAAGTTATTGTTTTCTATCTTTTTCTGTGCCGACTCAATCGCCTTTGTCAATGACTTATGCTCAATCTCCTGGTTTTCCGGAATACCCAGCGCATTAAACATGCCAATCAACCGCTCGGAACCGAACAAACGCATCAAATCATCCTGAAGAGATATATAGAATTTGGACTCCCCGGGATCCCCCTGTCGGCCGCTCCGGCCCCGCAACTGGTTATCGATGCGCCTGGATTCATGGCGTTCCGTACCGATAATTTTAAGCCCTCCGGCCGCCCTCGCTTCATCGTCCAGCTTAATATCCGTACCACGCCCTGCCATATTCGTCGCGATCGTTACCGCTCCATGCATACCGGCATCGGCAACGATTTCCGCTTCCAGTTCATGGAATTTCGCATTTAACACTTTATGCGGCACACCGTTTTTTGTCAGCAGACGGCTGATTTCCTCCGAAGCCTCGATAGTGATCGTACCCACCAGTACCGGCTGCCCTTTGGCATGGGCTTCCTTTACCGCTTCTACAATGGCATACAGTTTTTCCTTCTTCGTCTTATAAACCGCATCCTGCAAGTCTTTCCTTACCACCGGCATATTCGTAGGAATCTCAATTACATCCATCCCATAGATATCGCGGAATTCCTTTTCCTCCGTCAATGCCGTACCGGTCATCCCCGCTTTTTTGTCGAATTTATTAAAAAAGTTCTGGAAAGTGATCGTTGCCAACGTCTTGCTTTCCCTTTTTACCTTCACATGCTCTTTTGCCTCAATAGCCTGATGAAGCCCGTCCGAATAACGCCGTCCCGGCATAATCCGTCCTGTAAACTCATCGACGATCAATACCTGCTCGTCCTTCACCACATAATCCTGATCCCTGAACATCAGATTATGGGCCCTGAGAGCCAGATTAATATTATGCTGTATTTCCAGATTCTCCGGATCGGCCAGGTTTTCAATTTGAAAGAATCTCTCTACTTTAGATACGCCTTCCGCCGTCAGGTTTACGATTTTATCTTTTTCATTTACGATAAAATCTCCGGTTTCTTCCCTTTCCACTCCCATAATGGCATCCATTTTCGTAAGGGCTTCCATATCCGCCCCCCGTTTCAACTGCCTTGCCAGGATGTCGCAAGCTTCATAAAGCTTTGTTGATTTTCCGCTTTGGCCTGAAATAATAAGAGGAGTCCTTGCCTCATCCACAAGCACGGAATCGACCTCGTCAATAATCGCATAGTGCAGTTCCCTAAGCACTAACTGCTCTTTATAAATCACCATATTGTCTCTCAGATAATCAAACCCAAGCTCATTATTCGTAACATAAGTAATATCGCAGCTATACTGTTCTCTGCGCTCATCGGGCTTCATATCATTCAATACTACGCCCACTTTAAGCCCCAGGAATTCGTGTACCTGACCCATCCACTCCGCATCGCGCTTCGCCAGATAGTCATTGACCGTTACCACATGAACCCCTCTTCCTTCCAGGGCATTCAAATAAGCCGGCAGCGTAGAAACCAAAGTCTTGCCTTCACCGGTCTTCATCTCGGCGATACGCCCCTGATGCAGGATAATGCCGCCGATCAACTGCACACGGTAATGCTCCATATTCAACACGCGCCTTGCGGCTTCCCTTACCGTCGCATACGCCTCCGGCAAAAGGTCATCCAATGTCTCCCCATCCTGCAGCCGTTTTTTGTACTCTTTCGTTTTCTCCTTCAACTGCCCGTCCGTAAGCTGAAGCATAGAAGGCCTTAAAGATTCGATTTTATCAACCATACCTGCAATCCGCTTTAATTCCCTCTCACTATGAGTTCCAAAAACCTTATTTACAATATTCATCGTCAAACTCCTATGTCATCTATTGACTTCATCATCCGGCAGCGCTCCCGTCCGGCCTGCGGCCGCAAAACGGCGATTCCGGCAGGAATCTGGCCCGCACCGCCTATTTTATATAAAATCCCTCTATTTACAAAAATTCACTGTCTATTGTAACAGATTTGTCAGCGATATTCAACCTTTTTTCCACAGCGTCGGACTTCCGGTAACAGTTTGGCCTTGCTCTATTCCGCGAGTAAAATCGCTCTGTATGCGATTTTGCGAGTTGGATCAGCGCCAAAATGCGACTTTGGAGCATTTTGTGTGCATCAGACGTAACAGCGAAGCCGAAGGCTGAACTGTTACGACTCCCGTATACCGGGGCTGCCGCACATGACATAAACGGTTTAAGCGTCAAAAGGCCCGCCGGGCCAAGCAGCCGGACAGGCTTTCCGGCATCCGGATCCATAAACAAAATAACTGCCCGCACCACCCTTGACCTTAAATATAAGAAGTGTTATTATTTTAACGATTAGATAAATTGTACCGTATCACATGGTAACGATCAAAAATTTTAAGTACGAGGTGCAGACAAATGAGCAAAACTTTTGACGATTTAATTTCCAAGGTAAAAGAAATCCCCATGAAGAAGGTTTCCGTTGCCGTAGCGCAGGATTCCGCCGTCCTGGAAGCGGTAAGGGCCGCTAAGGACAGGCAGATTGCGGACGCGATCTTAGTCGGGGATGAGTCCAAAATAAGGGCTATTGCCGCAGACATCCAAGTGGATATCAGCGACTTTGAAATCGTAAACGTAGAAGACGATATCGAAGCTTCCCTGACTGCTGTCAAACTGGTACATGAAGGCAAAGCGGATATGTACATGAAAGGCTTAATCGACACCAAACATTTCCTGAAAAGCGTCCTTGACAAAGAAGTAGGCCTCCGGACGGGCAAACCGTTATCCCATGTATGCGTTTTTGATGTAGAAGGCATCGATCATCTGCTTTTCTTAACGGACGTAGCTTTTATCCCGTATCCGACTTTGGAAGATAAAGTAAACATCATCGCCAATACGCTGGAAATCACAAAAGCCTGCGGCATTGAATGCCCGAAAGTAGCCCCTCTTGCGGCTGTCGAAGTAGTGAACCCTAAGATGCCGGCTACCGTAGAAGCCGCGGAGCTTACCCGGATGAACAAAGACGGGGAAATCACGGGCTGTATCGTAGACGGCCCCCTCTCCCTCGATCTTGCGATTGACGCGGAAGCCGCAAAACACAAAGGGGCTACCGGCCGGCCAATCCAAGGCGACGCCGATATCCTTCTTTTCCCCGACATCCATGCAGGCAATTTAGTTTATAAAGCTATCGTACATACGGCAAAATTGAAAAACGGCAATATTTTAACAGGCACAAAAGCCCCTGTTATCTTAACTTCCCGTTCTGATTCCATGGAAGTAAAGGTCAATTCCCTCGCCCTTGGCGCCGTTGTCGCCGACTATTTAAAATAACAGTCATTCATATATGCGGCAACAGCCCTGAATACCCCCGTATGGCTTTTACCGGCTGCCCGCAGAAATAAAAAGGAGGATTATTATGGCAATCAAAAGTTTAATTATCAATCCCGGCTCCACTTCTACCAAAATCGGAGTATTTGAAGATGAAACCCTATTGTTTGAAGAAACTTTAAGGCATTCCACGGAAGAAATCGCACAATACGCATCCATTGTGGAGCAAAAAGATTTCAGGAAAAATATTATCCTGGATTTGATGAAAGAAAAAGATTTCGATATGAAATCCCTAAACGTTATCGTAGGGCGCGGCGGCATGTTAAAACCTATTCCGGGCGGCACCTATGCGGTCACCGATGAGCTGCTGGAAGACCTGAAAGTTGGAGTACAGGGACAACATGCTTCCAACCTGGGCGGTATCCTTGCCCGTGAAATTGCGGATTCCATCGGAGTCCCGTCTTATATTGTCGATCCCGTTGTTGTAGACGAACTTATGCCCACCGCAAGATATTCCGGCGTACCGGAACTGCCTCGTATCAGCATTTTCCACGCCCTTAACCAAAAAGCGGTTGCAAAGCGTTATGCAAACGAAAAGGGGGTTGCTTACGATTCCCTTAATCTGATCGTTGTCCATATGGGCGGCGGGGTTTCCGTAGGCGCCCACGAAAAAGGCAAAGTAGTGGATGTATTCAACGCGCTCGACGGCGACGGCGCATTTTCCCCGGAAAGAGCAGGAGCTGTGCCTCCCGGCGCACTGGTAAAAATGTGCTTTTCCGGTAAATACACCGAAAAGGAAGTTTACAAGAAACTGGTAGGTAACGGCGGTTTCAATTCTTACCTGAACACGAACGACATGAGGGATGTAGACAAAATGGTAGATGAGGGGAATAAAGAAGCGGAAGAAATCCGCGAAGCATTTATCCTTCAGGTTGCCAAGGACATCGGCTCTATGGCCTGCGTCCTGAAAGGCAAAGTAGACCAGATCATCATGACCGGCGGCATCGCTTACGACAAAGCCGTAACGGATGGTTTGAAAGAAAAAGCCGGATTTATCGCTCCCATTACCGTATATCCCGGAGAGGATGAACTTCTCGCCCTGGCTCAGGGCGCTATCCGCGTGATGACCGGGAAGGAAGCGGCAATGGTTTATTAACAATTTCTTGCATTATACAGCAAAAGGTGCTTGAAAGTTATTGCATAACTTTCAGGCACCTTTTTAGGGCAAAAAACTTTTGTTTTTCTTTTTTTTCATAAAAATACTTCTTTTTTTCGTCATTTAGTGCTAAAATTCATTTGTGTTTATATTTATACAGAATTTATACATATTAAGAAACGGGGTAAACTGAAATGAAAATCCAAAAGAAAAAACTTTTTGGCGGGGCGGGCATCCTGCTTTTATGCATGGCGATGCTTCCTCTCACCGCGTTTGCGGCGGATGCAGAGACGGAATATTTGCCTTCCATGTACGCCACTTTCTGGGCCCTTGTCCCGCCCATTGTCGCTATCGCACTCGCGCTGATCACGAAAGAAGTCTACAGTTCCCTTTTCATCGGGATCCTGGTAGGCGGCCTGTTTTATTCCGGCTTTTCCTTCGAGGCTACTCTCACGCATATCTTTAACGATGGTTTCGTCGCCGTATTGTCCGACAGCTATAATGTGGGAATCCTTATTTTCCTCGTAATACTCGGAGCTATGGTCAGCCTGATGAACCGGGCGGGAGGATCCGCCGCCTTTGGGCATTTTGCCAAAGAAAAAATCAAATCCAGGGCAGGAGCACAGCTTGCTACTATCGCCCTCGGCGTCCTGATTTTTATTGACGACTATTTTAACTGCCTCACCGTAGGCAGCGTTATGAAGCCGGTTACGGACGAGCATAAAGTATCCCGGGCAAAGCTGGCTTACCTAATCGACGCCACCGCTGCCCCCGTCTGCATTATCGCGCCCATATCATCCTGGGCTGCAGCCGTGTCCGGATTTGTAGAAGGCGAAGACGGATTTTCCATTTTTATCCGCGCCATACCCTACAACTTTTACGCAATCCTGACAATTATCATGATGATTTCCCTTGTCCTTATGAATGTGGACTTCGGCCCTATGAAAACCCATGAGGCCAATGCGCGCAAAGGGGATTTATTTTCCATGGATGAAAAAGATACCCGAAAAGAACAGATACCGTTCAATCCGAAAGGTAAGGTCATCGACCTTTTGATCCCTATCATCACTCTGATTATTTTCTGCGTCATCGGCATGATCTATACAGGAGGCTTCTTTGAAGGCGCAGGGTTTGTCGCCGCTTTTTCCAACTCCGATGCTTCCGTAGGGCTTGCATTGGGCAGCATCTGCGCTTTGATCGTTACGGTAATCATCTATCTCATACGCAGGGTTTTAAGTTTCAAGGATTGCATGGACTGCCTCCCCGAAGGATTTAAAGCGATGGTCCCCGCTATCCTGATCCTTACTTTCGCCTGGACATTAAAAGCCATGACGGACAGTTTGGGAGCCGCTGTTTTCGTTGCGGACATGATGAAGCAAAGCGCCGGTTCGCTGATGAACTTCCTTCCGGCCATTATCTTCCTTGTAGGATGTTTCCTCGCATTCTCCACCGGTACTTCCTGGGGGACTTTCGGCATCCTTATCCCTATTGTGGTTGCCGTATTTGCCGAGTCCAACCCACAGCTAATGATCATATCCATTTCAGCCTGCATGGCCGGAGCCGTATGCGGCGATCATTGTTCGCCCATCTCGGATACCACGATCATGGCTTCCGCAGGGGCGCAATGCAACCATGTCAACCATGTGTCCACTCAGTTGCCTTATGCAGTCCTTGCGGCATCCATCTCCTTTATCACCTATATTATCGCCGGATTTTCCCAAAGCGCCTGGATTTCCCTGCCTGCAGGAATCATTCTCCTGCTGCTGGCCTTATATGTGATAAAGAGCCTAAACAAGCGTGCGTCCTAACGCACGCCTGCGCCGAAGCGCGGCTGCGGCAGCAGCCATTTCCCTCTTACGCGCAGTACGCATCCTCTTATATCCGGCGCGTAAATCATCAATAACAAACGAGGTAATGATTATGACAAAAAAAGAACTTGCAATTGCAAACCATGATAAAAAATATAACTGCGCCCAGGCGGTTGCCTGTGCATTCTCCGAAGAGGTCGGGACAGACGAAGCCGTTTTGTTCAAGGCATGTGAAGGCCTCGGCCTTGGCATGGGGTGCATGGAATGCACCTGCGGGGCGCTTTCCGGAGCAATCGTCCTCGCCGGGTTTAAAAACAGCGACGGCCGCACGGATAATCCGGGAACCAAAGCCGCCACTTACCGGCTCTCCTCCCAGTTAGTACAACGTTTTAAAGAAAAAACAGGTTCTACCGTCTGTCGCGAACTAAAAGGCATCGACACGGGCAAAGTACTCCATAGCTGCCCGGACTGTATCAAAGACGGCGTAGAAACCGTCCAGGAGATCCTTGGATTATAGGGTTTTGTTTCATAGGAAAGTCTTTTCCTTTCGCACTTCACAACAAGGAGATCTTCCTAATAGGAATCGGGCTTTTTGATGCCCGATTCCTATGAAACAACAAATCCACAATATATTATCCTAATCCGTATTCCTTTCTTTTTTCCAAACCCTTTTCTTCTTTTCTTTTAAAAATTTCCTGAAAAGAAGCCTCAAATGGCGGCCTGGCTATTCCATATTCAGTAACCACCGCAGTGATCAGGTCATGATCCGTCACATCAAAAGCCGGATTATACACTTTTATCCCTTCCGGAGCCATCCGTTCCTTATACCACATTTCCGTCACCTCTTCCGCCGGCCGCTCTTCGATATGGATCCGGCTGCCTGTTTCTATATTCCGGTCTATCGTTGAGGTAGGAGCGCATACATAAAACGGGATATTATATCGTTTCGCCGCCACTGCAACTAGCGAAGTGCCTATTTTATTTGCCGTATCCCCATTCGCCGCCACCCTGTCGCAGCCGACAAATACCGCATTTACCCAGCCGTTTTTCATAACCATGGCAGACATATTGTCACAGATAAGCGTTACATCCACCCCGGCAGAAGAAAGCTCATAAGCCGTCAGCCTTGCGCCCTGTAAAAGCGGCCTCGTCTCATCCGCAAATACCCGGAAATGATAGCCTCGTTCCTGTCCAAGATAAACCGGGGCCGTAGCGGTCCCATATTTGCTGGTGGCAAGCTGACCGGCATTACAATGAGTCAATATGCCATCCCCCGGCTTTACCAGGCTAAGTCCATATTCCCCAATCATCCTGCATACCCAGGTATCTTCTGTCTTTATCGCAAGGGCTTCTTCTTTCAAAGCCTCTTTTATTTCCGCTACCCTCTTGTCCTGATTTTTTAAGCAGATCTGATTCATCCGCTCTAATGCCCAGGATAAATTAACCGCTGTAGGCCTAGAGGAATCCAAATAATCCTTCTGTCTCGTAAACTCCTTATGAAAGGCGCCGTAATCCTCCGTCTCTATCCCTTTTGCCAGTAAGTAAATCCCAAAAGCCGCCGTTATCCCGATGGCAGGCGCACCGCGCACCTTTAAAAGATAAATCGCATCCCATATTTCCTGCGCTGTCTTTAGCCGGATCCGTTCCGTCCTCCCCGGCAACAGCGTCTGGTCAATAATCACAATACTGCCATCCTCATCATCCAGTTCTACGGTTTCATATTCCATCATATTCTCATTCATTCTCTTTTTATCCTTTTCCGTTTTAAATGATCCCGGGGTAAAACGCACCGATCCTCCATATCTTTCCGGACATGTCAGCCATTGCCGCCGTCTTTTATATCCTCTTAATGCATACAAGATAATCCTCTTGTTCATCCGTAGTTTCCACTTTAAAAAATGTAGCCGAAACCCATTCAAAACCCATGATATCCGGATCATCCATTTTATAATCCACACTGATGCCCCCGGAACGGCTCTCGCTCAACACTTTGTCCATCGCCTTTTTATCTTTCATCGCCTCGCTGTATTCCATCCGTCTGGCGGACACAATATGATCCTTAAATTTATCGAAAAAGTTCTTAAAATATATTCTGTCGCCTTCCTTCATCGTATCATCTATGGAATGCAGCACTTCCGCATAACCAGTATCATAATCCAGCCGGTATACCTTATCAAACACACGGAATAAAGCCTTGCTGTACCGGTTCATGTAGTTGTCCTGTTCCGCCTTTTTGATTTTTGTAATATCCATAATATAGAAATAAAACATTTTCCGTTTCCCTTTGTTCCCAAGAAAACGTATCCTGATATCCAGCCACGCGGATTCCCCATCATACTTTATCCGCTTAATCTGCGTCTGTACGGTATCCTTCGTTTCTTCCGCCTCCAGACATTTGGCTATCAGGCTCCGGTAATCCTCCTGCGCCATATATTTTTCAACCAGACGCTTTTCCGCCGTCATCCCTATATTCCGGGCTTTCATCATCTCGTAATAGCCTTTATTAACGCGCACTACCTCCAGCCGATCGCCCACCAGTTCATATATGCCCAGGCCGCCCGACATATTCTGGAAAATCCCTTCTGTTTTCAGGCTTTCGTTATACAAAATAGAAAAATCGCTTTCATCCGATCCTGTGACTACCGCGCTCCTTACATCCACCAATTCCGGTTTATTCAATAATTCTTCAAATTCCCTCTCCGGCATGGGACGATAAAAATAATAGCCTTGGATATAATTGCATTCAATGCTTTTTAAAAAGTTCAGTTCATCTTCCGTTTCTACGCCTTCCGCCACCGCCCGCAGGCTCATCCATTTCGTCATCCTCACAATCGATTCCAGGATAATCGCCGATTTTCCTCCCTTATCCAAATCATCCATAAACTTCATATCGATTTTTAAAATATCCACCGGCAAATCCTTTAATGTATTCAGCGAAGAATACCCACTTCCAAAATCATCCATCATAATGGTAAAGCCATAATCCTGGAGCCTTTTTACCGTCTCCATAACTGTCTGAGGGTTGTCCGAATACGAACTTTCCGTTACCTCCAAACGCAAAAGCTGCGGCTCCAGCCCGTATTTTTCCACCGTCCTGACAATATCGTCGCAAAGGCTCTGACTGTAAAAATCCACCCGGGACACATTCATGGATATCGGAACTACATCCAGGTCCTGTTCCCGTCTGCGCTTGAGCATGGCGCATACTTTATCCCACATGTATCTGTCCAGCACACTGATATAGCCATTCCGCTCAAACAAAGGGATAAATATCCCCGGCGAAATCATCCCTCTCTCCGGATGCCGCCAGCGCACCAAAGCTTCCGCGCTGATAATCGTTCCGTCCAAAGCATTGCACACCGGCTGATAGTACACTTCAAACTGGCTTTCCCTGATAGCCGCATCGCACTCGCTCATCAGCATCTGTTCCATGACAATATCTTCGCGCATAGCATTATTATAATAGGCATAAGGCTTCACATAGTTGGTTTTTACCGTATCCATGGCAATCCGGCTCCGGTCTACCATTGACGCTATGCTGATGCTCCTGTCATTTACCAGATAGAGGCCGTAACATGCTGAAAAATGGTATTCCGTCCCTTCATTGATATATGTGATTTCCCCTGAATGCACAAATTCCCGGGATCCCTTCAGCAATTCCGCGGGAAAACAGGCTACAAAATTATCGCTTTCCATCCGCCCGTAAGTGCCTTCTACCCCCTCATAAGCAGTGCGTATCATATCCGCCATATTCCTTAATACTTCATCCCCCGCGCTGCGTCCGAACAATTCATTGATAATCTTAAAGCGATGTACGTTCCAATATGCAATCACGAATTCCTGATCCGGATTATTCTTAAAAAGTTCTTCCGTCGCCTTATAGAAACCCTCCCGGTTATAAATCCCTGTCAGATGGTCTATCAATATTTCCTTCTCCATCATATCCTTCCCTCATTTCCCCAATGACGCCTTTTTCGTATATGCCATTCGATTTAAGCATCCTTCCAATCCTTCTATAGGCATTATAACATTTCTTTCCGTTTTTAGGGAGGATATTTTTTTAATTTGCATGGTTTTGTATACATTTTTCACTTTCTATTTTTCCTAAGCACTGTGTTATACTATTTTTTGAAACAATTCCGCCACGCCGTATCCAATCCCGCAGCAACAAGGGAAAGTAATAATCCAGGCAAGAATCATCTCTTTTACAATCCTCATATCCACAGCCCTGGCATCAGACGCGATTCCAACCCCCATAATGGCCGTCGTTTTAACATGGGTGGTAGAAACCGGGATTCCCGTCAGGCTCAACCCCAAAAGGCTGGCCGCTGCCGCCCCATCGGAAACAATCCCTTGCGCCCGGTGCAGCCTCACCATATCCACTCCTACCGTTTTTATAATACGCTCCCCTCCAATGGCCGTGCCGGCCGCCATCACAACGCTGCACAGCGCTATCATCCAAAAAGGTATGGAAAATTCCCCGGCCGCTATTTCCCCCTTTGCCAAAAATATACCCATCAGGAATACTCCCATAAATTTCTGCCCATCCTGCGCCCCATGCATAAAAGCCATAGCTGCCGCTCCCGCCACTTGCAACCGTCCTGCCCAGTCCTTACACTTTTTACTCCTTTTGCTTTGAGATATCCCATATTTTTCTTTCCATAATAATGCTTTTCCGCCTGCCCACCCCAAGCCAAAGCCTAAAAAACCGGAAAACAGCAGCCCATATATCACTTTAACCCATTCTTGCCCGTGAATCCCTGACAACCCGCTATACATGGAAACCGATGCCCCGGTCAGACCGGCAATCAGCGCATGGCTCTCGCTGGTAGGGATTCCGAAACTCCAGGCCGCCGCCGACCAGACGATAATCGCCGTCAGCGCCGCACATAAAGCGACCAGTGCTTCTTCCGGGGAATCTCCAAAATCCGCCAGATGGTATATAGTAAAAGCTACCGATGAATTCCAGGCCGTCATCAAAAAAAGTCCCACAAAATTAGAAAAAGCCGCCATCCGGATAGCCCTTTTCAATTCCATCCCCCCGGTTGCCACTAAGGATGCAATAGCATTAGGCGCATCCGTCCATCCATTTACAAGGATAACTCCCAAAGTTAAAAGAAAAACGATTTGCAATGAGGGATTGCCGGATAAAGCTGATATAAATTCACTGAAAGGCACTGTCATATTTCCTGCTTTCTGCCGGCTATTAAAAACTGTGGTTCCGGCAATATGATCCTTGTTCTAATATAAGATGAAACCGACAGGATTATGACTTATCAGATACTTAAAGAAAAATCTTCGATGTGCAGATCCGGTTAAGCAAAACTGGTATCCGGCTTTCAATTATCCGGATACCAGTCTTTTATAACATATTTATGTATTTACCTTATTTGCATGTTAGCAAACCACATTAGTTCTTGTTTGCCAACTCTGCTTTCAGCTTTTCAGTCAAAGCCGGAACAATCTTATTCAGGTCGCCAACGATGCCGTAGTCAGCTACATCGAAGATAGGAGCCGTCTCATCCTTATTGATTGCAACGATCAAGTCGGATTCCTCCATGCCTGCCAAATGCTGGATCGCACCGGAAATACCAATTGCGAAGTATACATTAGGACGTACCGTCTTTCCTGTCTGCCCTACCTGAAGATCCTTCGGCTTCCAACCCGCATCAACAACGGCACGGGAACAGCTTACGGTTGCGCCAAGCACTTCTGCAAGATCATCCAGAAGCTTGAAGTTTTCCGGGCTTCCTACGCCACGGCCGCCGGAAACGAG
>CAOKPU010000069.1 GCA_948470755.1 uncultured Lachnospiraceae bacterium
GCGGCCAAGTAGTGCGGGCTTATAGCCCGCGTCCCTAGCCACCCGTTTTACGGGTAGGGGCGACTTTGCATGGTAAGAGATTTCCATTGCCAAGTACACCTTAGTAAGCCTCCGCGTATGGAAAGGCCGGCATTCCGCCCCATGCAGGCATATCGGATACAAGGAGGACGTCAAATTCAACAGCCTTCCCGTATATATCCATTATGACGGAACGGGGATTGCAAGGCATGACGTACTCTCGAAAAATATGGCTGACGGCATACGGGCAAAGGAGGCTTGTCCGCTACTTCCGCTTCGGAAAAGCCCGCCGGCGGGCCCTCTGCAACAGGGCGGAGGAAACAGGCCCCAAAACCTTTGAGGCGGCACGCAGGCAGATGCCATCATGGACAGGATTATCCATAACGCTTATGAAATCCCTGCAAATGAAACAAACTTAAGAAAGCAGTGCGATCCAAGGAAACGGAGGAGGTTTGTTGATGGGACAGTATTCGTTAAATATCCATGCAAGCATGTTTTTTCCCCATTGCCCGTGGGAATAGATGTATTATATTATCCATATAGAACCAAAAATAAGAGGAAGTATTGAAAAATATTTGCTAACATAATAGAAAACAAACCGAAAGGAAATGGACATGGAATGGAATGAAAAACTGCAATTAATTATAGATTATGTCGAAAATCATTTACAACGAAAAGAAGAATCGATTAAAAGTGAAGAAATTTCAAAAATTACAGAATGTTCTTTTAGTTTTTTTCAAAAGGTATTTTCATACATGAATGGTATTAGCTTTTCCGAATATATCCGTTCGCGAAAACTAACTTTGGCTGGATATGATTTGAAAAGTACGGATTTAAAAGTGATTGATATAAGCTACAAGTATGGTTATGATTCCCCTACATCATTTACAAAAGCATTTCAACTTTTTCATGGAGTATCACCAAAAGAAGCAAGGGATCGGAATGTTGTTTTAAAAGTTGTTCCCAAAATGCAGATATCGGAACACCAAGGATATTCGTGGAAACTTGAACAAAAAGATGGTTTTCGGTTAGTGGGAAAGACTATCATCGTGTCTTGTGAAAATAACCTTCATTTCAAGAAAATACCAGGATTTTGGAATGAATGTCAACGCAATGGTATTTTCGCAAAGCTAATTTCGATTGATGCTGCCGTCCCTAAAGGGTTGTTTGGCCTATTTGGCGCTTATCATGAACAATTAAATGAAATGGAATATTCTATTATGACTATATCCGATCAAGAACTGCCGCAAGGTTTTACTGAAATCAATATTCCAACTGCCACATGGGCGGTTTTTGATTGTAGGGGTCCCGTGCCGCAAGCAATACAGAAAGGCTGGCAGTATCTTAATGAAGAATGGCTTGTCAAATATCCGTTTCAACATGCGAGGTGTCCGGAAGTAGAATGGTACGGCAATGGAAATGTATATGACAGCAATTATTTAAGTCAAATATGGATACCAATTACAGAGGAGGAATAAAAATGGTACATTTAGTTTATTGTGACAACGCAGGCAAAAAAGGCGAAAAAGTATTAGATAAAATTTTAGCAGGGACTAAGACAATGATTGTACGCGGGGCGGCGGGAAGAAAAATTCCCCACAGCAGGGTTTTTGAGGGCGAACGTCTTTACTTCATAGAAAAAGGAAGTACCAGGATAATGACAACCGCTATTGTAAAAAACGTACAAAATTTTGTGAAGCTGTCTGATGAAGAAATTACAAAGACTCTTGCGGATAATCAGGGTAAATTAAATTTATCCGATAAGCAAAAAGTACGGTGGCATAAAAAGTGTCTATGCTTAGTGGAATTTGAAAATATTAAGGAAATCGCTCCTCTTTCTTTTGAACATCAAGGGAATATGGATGATTGGCTTATATTAGAAAAAATCGAAGATGTTCTTGTAGGGACAAGTATTCCGTATAATTATAAAAATTCTAAATTTATCCGCAAGCAGACAGGTGTGTCGCAAGGACAATTGGACAAATAACTGGGAGTGTCAGGATAGGTGGTTATAAAATGGAAAACCGATGCGGGCATTCCCTGCATTGAAAATATTATGGCAGTCTCCGCCGAGTGAAGAAATAAGCCGTATTTTCCCCTTGCATTTTCTTCTTTCCGGTGCTATAGTAATAAGAAGATAATATGTTACCGTTAATTAGAGTGGACTTGTGAGTCCACTCTTTTTGCGGAAAGGGAAAAATGTGGGGAAAGGAATTGGTGGAGGATGTCCAGGAAAGAAACATATGAAAATAAGACGGAAGAGCTCCTGATACCTATCGCGGAAGCGGAAGGGGTGGAGATTTATGATGTGGAATATGTAAAAGAAGGCAGTGATTTTTACTTAAGGGCATATATTGACAAACCGGAGGGCGTAAATATCAATGAGTGCGAAAGAGTGAGCAGGGCTTTGTCGGATGCATTGGATGAAAAAGACTTTATTCCGGATGCATATATTCTGGAAGTGAGCAGCCCGGGCCTTGGAAGGGTCTTGAAAAAAGATAAGCATCTGGAAAAAAGCCTTGGAAGGGAAGTGGAAGTCAAAACTTATCAAGCGATCGATAAATGCAAGGAATTTAAAGGCATCTTAAAAGAGTACGATGGGAATTCCATAACGATAGAGACGGGAAACGGAAATCTGGTTTTTGTAAAGGCGGATATTGCAGTGATCAGATTGGCGTTTGATTTTTAACGAGGTTTTAAAGAGGAAAAGAAGAAAGGAAAAGAAGGAAATGAACAAAGAATTAATGGAAGCATTGGATATCTTGGAAAAGGAAAAGGAGATAAGTAAAGAGACTCTGTTTGATGCGATTGAGAATTCATTAATAACAGCCTGCAAAAACCATTTTGGGAAATCGGATAATATCAAAGTGGAGATTGATAAAGAAACCTGCGACTTTTTATGTTACGCGGAAAAAGAAGTAGTGGAAGAGGTAGAAGACGACTGTATACAGATCGCTTTGGAGGATGCGCTTAAAATTTCTAAGCGGGCGCAATTGGGAGATATCATCCATGTAGAGATCAAATCCAAGGAGTTCGGGCGTATTGCAACTCAAAATGCAAAGAACGTGATTTTGCAGAAGATCAGGGAGGAAGAAAGAAGCGTTATCTATAATCAGTATTATGAAAAGGAGAAAGATGTAGTAACCGGCATCGTCCAGCGTTACGTAGGGCGCAATATCAGCATAAATTTGGGGAAGGCGGACGGCATTTTAAATGAGAGCGAACAGGTAAAAGGCGAGGCGTTTAAGCCGACGGAAAGAATCAAGGTTTATATCCTGGAAGTGAAAAACACCCCGAAAGGCCCTCGTATCTTAGTAAGCCGTACGCATCCCGAGCTGGTGAAACGACTTTTTGAATCTGAAGTGACAGAGATAAAAGACGGCATTGTGGAAATTAAAAGTATTGCAAGGGAGGCCGGAAGCCGTACTAAAATGGCAGTGTGGTCGAATAACCCCAACGTGGACGCGGTGGGAGCCTGCGTAGGGATTAACGGCGCCAGGGTCAATACGATCGTGGAAGAATTGAGGGGCGAAAAGATTGATATTATCAACTGGGATGAAAATCCGGGCAATTTGATCCAGAATGCCCTGTCCCCGGCAAAGATAGTCGCAGTGTTTGCAGATCCGGATGAGAAGACGGCAAAAGTAGTGGTTCCGGATTACCAGCTTTCTTTGGCAATCGGAAAAGAAGGGCAGAATGCAAGGCTGGCGGCAAGGCTGACCGGATATAAAATAGATATTAAGAGCGAGACGCAGGCCAAAGACGCGCCAGGTTTCCGTTATGAAGATTATGTGGATGAATATGATGAATATGAGGAAGGCGAATACGAAGAAGAATATGGCGGAGAGGTTTTTGACGGGGAAGAAGAGCAGGAGGACGGCGGACAGATCCCGGTGGTTGAGACGTTGGATGGGGAAATGCCTTATGAAGAAAGCGGTGTAGAAGGGACCGTAGAAGAGGCCTCCGAAGAAGAATATGAATATGAGGAAGAAAGTACGGAGGAAACAATAGCGGAAGAATGATTTTTGCAGGAAAGGCGTGATTTTATGGGAAAGAAAGTCCCTTTGAGGCAATGCGTCGGATGTTTGGAGATGAAGGGCAAGAAAGAGATGATGCGGGTTTTAAGGACGGCGGAAGGCGATATTGTCCTGGATATGACAGGGAAAAAGAATGGAAGAGGAGCATACCTTTGTATGAAAGGCGAATGCTTGAAAAAAGCAAGAAAGAATAAAGGGCTGGAACGTTCTTTAAAGATAAGCATCCCTGATGAAGTATATGAAAATCTGGAAAAAGAGTTTGAAGAGTAGATTTATTTCCGGCCGGAAGGCTATGGACAAAGGAGTAAAGGGATTAAGATGGATAAAATATATTCATTAATTGGGCTGGCAGTCAGATCCAGAAACTTAGTGAGCGGAAGCTTTGCTACGGAGAAAGCGGTCAAGGGCGGTAAAGCGGTTATGGTGATCGTCAGCGAGGACGCATCGGATAATACCGTGAAAATGTTCCGTAATATGTGCGAATTTTATCAAGTGCCTATGTTCCGGTACGGGAAAAAAGAGGAACTGGGCCATGCGATGGGAAAAGAGGTCCGCACTTCATTAGCGGTTACAGACGAGGGGTTTGCGAAGTCCATAAAGGAAAATTTGGAAGCTATTGAACAAGAAGACGGAGGTAGTGAGCATGGCGAAAATGAAAGTACATGAACTTGCGAAAGAATTGAATAGGCAAAGTAAAGAGCTGGTAGCTTTTTTACAGGAAAAGGGAATAGATGTAAAAGCGGCGCAAAGTTCTATAGAAGAGGATGCGGCCGCATTGGTCAGAGCGCACTTTAAGAAAGAAAAAACGTCGGACGGGAATAATGTAAAAACAGAAGCGCCGGCGAAACCGGAAGAGCAAAAGACTGCAGCGTCCGCTAAACAGGGAATGTCTGTGAAAAAGGAAGAGAAAACGGAGATGAAAGAGGAGAAACCAATGGCAAAAGAGGGAGAAAATGCCAATGAGGCACCAAAGAAAAAGAAAAAGATCATTTTTGTAAGCAACCCTCATAACAGCAAAATGCCGGGCCAAAAAGCGAAAACGGCAGGGGAGAGGAAGCCGCAGCCTGCGGCAGGCAGTCAAAGACAAAGTAATTTTGCCAGACAGGACAGAACGGAAAAGCTGGCTCCTTACCGCCCGGTAAAGCCGCTTACGCCGCCGTCGCCTACTCCGCCTGTGACGATGGTCCCCGCCCATAATAATCAGCCGAAAAGGGATCCGAAGCAGGGGTTAAAGACAGAAAATAAGAGGCAGGAAACGGTTGCGGAAATTAAGACGGCAAAACAGGAAAGGCCGGCGGGCGTTCCTGCAGCGGGCAATGAACCAGCGCAAATGAAAAGGCAGGAGAACTTTAGGAATGACAGGCCGGACAGATCTGAGAATTTCAGGCGCGACAGGCCGGAAAGGCCGGAAAATCCCAGGACGGACAGGCAAAAAAGCGCGGACCCGCAAAGGCGGCAGGATAACAGGAACGAGAATAGAAATGAGAATAGGAACAATAATAGAAATGACAATCGGAGAAATGAAGGGCAGGGCCGCAGGCCTTTTGAAAATAGTCAAGGGGATAGGCGCAATTCTTCTGGCGGTCAAGGTTATAGCCGGTTTTCAGGAAATAATGACCGCCCTAACAGAGGAAATGGAGGGCAGGACAATAAATTCAGAAAGCCTGCGGCATCTAAAGGATTTATTCCGGAAACCCCGGTTAAAGACCAGGAAAAACATCGGGATGAAGAAAAACGCAGGATCAGTCAGGAAAAGGATAAGCGTTCTAAGAAAGACCTGATTTACGAAGAGGATGAAGTGAAGATATCCGGCAAAAATAAAGCGGGAAGGTTCATTAAGCCGGAGAAAAAAGTAGAAGAGGTAAAGGAAGAGCAGATCAAAGTAATCATAGTGCCGGATTCCCTGACGATCAAGGAACTGGCGGATAAGATGAAGATGCAGCCTTCCGTAATTATTAAGAAATTGTTCCTGCAAGGACAGATTGTAACGGTCAATTCGGAGCTTTCTTATGAAGAAGCGGAAAATATTGCTATTGAGTACGATATTATCTGCGAAAGAGAAGAAAAAGTCGATGTGATCGAGGAATTGTTAAAAGAAGAAGAAGAAAAAGAAGAGGATATGGTAAAAAGGCCTCCCGTTATCTGTGTTATGGGCCATGTAGACCATGGAAAAACTTCCCTTCTGGACGCCATACGTAAGACAAATGTTACAGATAAGGAAGCAGGGGGGATCACGCAGCATATTGGTGCATATACCGTTAAAGTGGAAGATGAAAAGATCACGTTCTTAGATACGCCAGGACATGAAGCGTTTACTGCAATGCGAATGAGGGGGGCAAACTCTACAGATATTGCAATTCTTGTAGTGGCGGCGGATGATGGCGTGATGCCTCAGACAGTGGAAGCAATCAATCACGCAAAGGCTGCAGGAATAGAGATTATTGTTGCCGTCAACAAGATTGATAAACCGAATGCAAATGTGGACAGGGTAAAGCAGGAATTGACGGAATATGAACTGATCCCGGTAGATTGGGGCGGAAGTACAGAGTTTGTGCCGGTATCCGCAAAGTCCGGCGAGGGGATTGATACATTGCTGGAAACTATCTTATTGACGGCGGAAATCCTTGAATTAAAGGCAAATGCAAAAAGACGGGCGAGAGGCCTTGTCATTGAAGCGGAACTGGATAAAGGAAGAGGCCCGGTGGCAACGGTGCTTGTACAAAAGGGAACGCTTCGTGTAGGGGACTTTATTTCTGCAGGTTCCAGCCATGGCAAGGTGAGGGCAATGATTGACGATAAAGGAAGAAGGGTAAAGGAAGCTTTACCTTCAACCCCGGTTGAAATCTTAGGGCTTTCCGATGTACCCAGCGCCGGCGAAGTATTTATTGCACATGAAAACGATAAAACGGCAAAAACTTATGCGGAAACTTATTTGGCGCAGAATAAAGAACGGATGTTGGAAGACACCAAGTCAAAAATGTCTTTGGATGATCTTTTTACCCAGATCCAGGCAGGCAATCTGAAAGAACTGAATCTGATTATCAAAGCGGATGTCCAAGGCAGCGTGGAAGCGGTAAAGCAAAGCCTGCTTAAGCTTTCCAATGAAGAAGTGGTGGTAAAGTGTATTCATGGCGGCGTAGGCGCGATTACGGAATCCGATGTCTCCCTGGCGTCGGCGTCTTCTGCGATTATAATCGGATTTAATGTAAGGCCGGATGCAATGGCGAAGGCGGTTGCGGAAAGGGAAGGCGTGGACATCAGGTTATATAAAGTAATTTATCAGGCGATAGAAGACGTAGAAGCGGCTATGAAAGGAATGTTAGACCCTGTCTTTGAAGAAAAGGTGATTGGCCATGCGGAGGTGCGTCAGATATTCAAGGCTTCAGCAGTAGGGAATATTGCCGGATCCTATATTTTGGACGGTGTATTCAAGAGAGACTGCAAAGTCCGCATTACAAGAGAAGGCGAGCAGATTTACGAAGGGGCTTTAAGTTCTTTAAAACGCTTTAAAGACGATGTAAAAGAAGTAAAGGCCGGTTTTGAATGTGGTTTTGTATTTGACAACTTTGACCAGATGCAGGAACTGGATATTGTTGAAGCATATATTATGGTGGAAGTACCCCGGTAGATATTCTGCCGGCCATATAAATGACGCTGCTGTTTGGCCCGTAACCGGCATAAGCTTTGCAGTATCAGATGAAGTTGGACGGGAAAGGAGCATAGGATTATGAAAAAAAACAGCATTAAGAATACGAGGATTAACGGCGAAGTGCAAAGGGCATTGGCGGAAATTATACGCGGAGGGATTAAAGATCCGCGTATCAGCCCGTTGACTTCCGTAGTATCGGTGGAGGTGGCTCCGGACTTAAAGACGTGCAAAGCATGGATCAGCGTGCTTGGGGATGAAGATATGCAGAGCAATACGTTGGAAGGACTAAAGAGCGCGGCGGGGTATATCCGGAATCAGCTTGCAAAAGAGATCAATCTAAGGAATACGCCTGAACTGGTTTTTATTATGGATCAATCCATTGCGTATGGCGTGAATATGTCAAAGCTGATTGATGAAGTGAATAGTGGAAAAAAGCAAGATGAGGAGAAGCAGTAGCCGCCGTCCGTTTCCTGTTTTTTGTATTAAGGGAAAAGGGCGGAAGGCAAAAGGGTCAAGAGAGGCATTGAGAGGAGGCAGAAATGAAAATAGCAGACGAAATAAGGGATGCTGAAACAATAGGGATCAGTGGGCACATACGGCCTGACGGGGACTGCGTGGGTTCGTGCATGGCTTTATATCTATATATAAAGAAGGTATTCCCGGGGAAAAAAGTGGAATTGTTTTTAGAGCCGCCCTCAGAAGTGTTTCATTGTCTAAAAGATATTGATGAAATCCGTACAGACGTGATGAAGGGTGGAGGCTATGAAGGAAGTTTTGATGTATTTATTGCCCTGGATACGGTGAAGGAGCGTATGGGCGCAGCGGAAGCATTGTTTGATCAGGCTGGGAAAACAATAAATATCGACCATCATATCAGCAACCAGGGGTGTGGAACGGTGAATTATATAGATGCTCAGGCAAGTTCTACCAGTGAACTGGTTTTCGATGTTTTGGAGGAAGGGGAATTGGATGAAGAGATTGCAAAAGCCATTTATATCGGGATGGCCCATGATACGGGTGTATTCCGCCATTCCAATACCTCGCCCAGGGCTTTGCGGATTGCGGCGAAGCTCATAGGCTTTGGCTTCGATTTTTCAGAGGTAATAGATAAGACTTTTTATGAAAAAACTTATGTACAGAATCTCCTGCTTGGAAGGGCTTTATTAGAAAGCATCCTGATTATGGATGGAAGATGTATTGTCAGCGCCATTGAAAAAAGGACGCTGGATTTTTACCATGCCGATGCCAGGGATCTGGAAGGGATCGTCAGTCAGCTCAATCAGACAAAAGGGGTGGAATGTACTATTTTCATGTATCAGACCGGCGTGCTGGAGTATAAAGTGAGCCTGCGTTCCAAAGGAAAGGTGGATGTATCTGAGATTGCCGTATTTTTTGGCGGCGGCGGGCATATGAGGGCGGCAGGATGCACGATGAACGGGACTTTCTATGATGTTGTAAATAATTTATCATTACATATTGAGGAGCAGTTGAAAAGGCCGGAGAAATAATGCGTTCCTGCGTCCGGGGCTGTCTTAGGCAGGTTCCTGTAAGCATGGGGCGGCAGATCGCCCGCAGAAAAGTGATAAGATGCCTACATGGCATACGGGGAAAACAGATGTATAATGGGATAATAAATGTATATAAAGAAGCCGGTTACACATCCCATGATGTGGTTGCAAAGTTAAGAGGCATTTTGAAGCAGAAAAAAATAGGCCATACGGGTACTTTAGATCCGGATGCGGTGGGCGTCCTTCCTGTTTGTTTAGGCAGCGGGACAAAGCTGTGCGGCATGCTTACGGATACGGATAAGGAGTACCGGGCAAAGATGATACTTGGAAAAGAAACGGATACGCAGGATATTTCCGGGAAAATATTAGAAGAAAAGACGGTAACGGCAGACAGGCAGGAAACGGCGGACGCAGTTATGTCTTTTTTGGGCGGGTATGACCAGGTCCCGCCCATGTATTCGGCTCTCAAAGTGGATGGAAAGAAGCTTTATCAATTGGCCAGGGAAGGGAAGGAAATAGAGCGCAGGCCGAGGAGGGTGCAAATCCATTCCCTGGAGATAGAAGAAATACAGATGCCTTTGATTACAATGCGGGTTAGCTGTTCCAAGGGAACTTATATCCGGACGCTTTGCCATGATATAGGGCGGAAGCTGGGATGCGGCGGGGTGATGGTTTCTTTGGAAAGGACGAAAGCGGGCGTTTTTCTGGTAAAGGATTCGCTTTTGCTTTCAGACATCGCAAGGTTGCAAGGGGAAGGCCGGCTGTCGGAGAAAATCCGGCCGGTGGACTCGATGTTTTCCGGATATGGGGCGGTAACGGTGGAGCGCAAAGCGCAGAAGCTTATTGATAATGGGAACCCTTTTTACGGGAATATGATAATAGAAAGAAAAACGTATATGCCGGAAGAACAGGTGAGGGTATATAATGAAGACGGCAGATTTTACGGCATTTACAAATTCCGGCCGGAGGAAGGCCGTTTTGTGCCGGTAAAAATGTTTATGGAGAATGGGCAATAGATGCAAATTGTTTGTAACACTATAGATTTTGAAATAGAAGAAAAAAGCGCCGTAGCGATAGGGAAATTTGACGGTATCCACCAAGGGCATCAGAAACTGTTGGATTGTATTATGGAACAAAAGGGACAAGGGCTAAAAGCAGTTGTGTTTACGTTTGACCCGCCGCCTTCCGTATTATTTCAGACGGCTTCCGCTAAGGGACTGATGACGAAAGAAGAGAAAAGGAAGGCATTTTATCAAATGGGAATTGATATTTTGATTGAGTTTCCTTTGACTTATCAGACGGCGGCCATGGAGCCTCAGGATTTTATTGAAGGGATTTTAGTGCGCAAGATGCGCGCCGCCTATATTGCAGCGGGAACAGATGTTTCTTTTGGGGCGAAAGGGGCAGGGAACTTTATGCTTCTTCGGTCTATGGCGGCTTTTTTGGGATATGAATTGCAGTTGATTGATAAGGTTTGCTATAATGGAAGGGAAATCAGCTCTACTTATGTAAGGGAAGAGGTGGAAAGCGGGCATATGGAGACGGCGGGGATCCTGCTTGGCGCACCTTATAGCGTAAGCGGGATGGTAGTGCATGGGAAACAATTCGGAAGGACGATAGGGATGCCTACCGTGAACCTTCTGCCCGGGGGCCGGAAATTACTTCCTCCGAATGGGGTGTATTACTCCGAAGTGGTCATGGAGGGCGGGGAATATAAAGGGATAACGAATATAGGATATAAGCCTACGGTCAGCGAGGAGAGGCAGATAGGGGCTGAAACGTATATTTATGGTTTTGACAGGGATATTTACGGGGAAGAGATTACCGTAAAACTTTTAAAGTTTAAACGTCCGGAAAGGAAGTTTAATGGGAAAGAAGATCTGAAAAGACAAATGATGAAGGATATTGAAGAAGGAATGACTTTTCACACGGAGATACAAATGAAGGGATAAGAAAGATTATGAGTTTTGAAATTATACTATCGATGGCAGGCGGGCTGGGGCTTTTCCTGTTCGGGATGACAGTAATGAGTGAAAGCATTGAAAAAGTGGCGGGCGCGAAGCTTCGGTCTATTCTTGAAATCTTTACGACAAATCGTTTTACCGGCTTAATCGTAGGAATTATCTTTACCGGTATTATCCAGTCGTCTTCAGCATGTACGGTAATGGTAGTCAGTTTTGTAAATTCCGGGCTTATGTCCTTATATCAGGCAGCCGGGGTTATTTATGGGGCGAATATCGGTACGACCATTACTTCCCAGCTTGTTTCCTTTAATTTATCGGAAGCCGCCCCCATTATATTGTTGGCAGGGGTGCTGACGATGATGCTCGGAAAAGGAAAGCAAAATGCGGAAAAGATAGGGGAAGTAATTGTTGGATTCGGTATATTGTTCATGGGGTTAAGCAGTATGTCGGGAGCCATGTCCGGGATGAAGGACAGCCCGGGGGTCATGCATTTGTTAAGATCTTTGGACAGCCCGCTGCTTGCGGTCCTGATGGGGACTGTACTGACGGCGATAATCCAGAGTTCATCGGTTACAGTGAGTATTGTGCTGCTTATGGCCAATGAAGGGCTGCTTGGGCTTCCCATCAGCCTGTTCATTATCCTTGGATGCAATATTGGAGCCTGCGCTTCCGCAGTATTGGCTTCCCTTACAGGGAAAAAAGATGCAAAGCGTGCGGCGATGATCCATTTCCTTTTTAACGTAATCGGCACCGTATTGTTATATGTGATATTAATGATTGGGATGGAACAAGTAGTGGATGGGATTATGGCCGTTTCCGGCCATAGCCCGGGGCGTTTTGTGGCTAATGCCCATACGATGATTAAGATTTTCCAGGTAATTGTGCTTTTCCCTTTTTCTAATCTGATCGTCAAGCTGACATATGTGCTGATACCCGGGGATGATAAGAAGATTGGTTATAGGGACAGCTTCCAGTTAAAATACATAGGAGAGAAGGTAGTGTTCAATCCGGCTACCGCTGTTGTGGAAGTGACGAAGGAAATCGAGAGGATGGCGTCTTTATCCACAGAAAATTTGAACCGTGCGATGAATGCTTTGATTACTTTGGATAACGAAGACATCGAAGAAGTATATGAAGTGGAAAAAAATATAAACTTTCTGAATCATGCGATTACGAACTATTTAGTAAAGATCAATCAGGCAACTCTGCCTATCGAGGACTTAAAGAGCATCGGAGCCCTGTTCCATGTAGTAAACGATATTGAGCGTATCGGCGATCATGCGGAAAATGTGGCGGATTCGGCGAAACGGCGCATCGGGACGGATATAAATTTCAGCAAAGAAGCACAGAAGGGGCTGGGGGAAATGCTCAACATGGTAAATACGTTGATGCAGTTTTCCGTAGAGATGTTTTCAAGCGGGTCGGAGGAGCATTTGGAAGATATCATGCATCTGGAAGATGCAGTGGATGAGAAGGAAAGAGAGTTGCAAAAGGAACATGTGGCGCGTCTGACAAGAAATGAATGCAGCCCCGAAGCAGGGATGCTTTTTTCGGATATTGTATCCGGGTTAGAGCGCGTAGCGGATCATGCGACAAATATTGCTTTTTCTCTTTTGAATGCAGATCCTGAAGAAGATTGAGAAGGAAATGCTGGACGTTTGAGATTTCATAGAAAGCAGCCGGGCAATTTCCTGAAATTTCCGTGGATTTATATTTGACAGCGGGAAATTACGCTGATATAATAAAGCTGTAATATATGTAATAATTTTGTAATATATAACAGGAAAGGCATGGTTACTTATATGAAATATAAATTGGCGGGTATCACAGGGATTTGTCTGGCAGGAGTTATGGTGTTCTGTACACCGGTTTATGCGGCGGAGTGGAAGGGACAGCAGGAGGATTCCCGGTCGAATTCGATTGAAGAGGCAGTGCTGGAACCGGTAGGGGCGTTGGCCTTGCTGGAATCGGAAAAGACAGTGGAAGAATATAAAGTGGCGGCCAGACAGGCCGAAGGCGCTTTATGGGGATATACTAATTTAGGAATATCCAATGTGGATGATAATTTGAATATCCGGCAGACTCCGGATGAAAACGGCAAACTGATCGGCAAACTTCCTAAAAATGCAGCTTGCGAACTCATATCGGAAGAAGGGGAATGGTCTTATATTAAGTCGGGAAAAGTGGAAGGCTATGTAAAGAGCGAATTCCTGCTGGGCGGATGGGAAGCGAAAAAGCGCGCTTCGGAACAGCTTTCCAAGGTAGCCGTTGTGAATACCACCAGTTTGAAGGTAAGGGAAGAACCCAATACGGAATGCGAAGTCATTACCCTGGTTCCCAAAGGAGAAGAACTGGAAGTGGTGGAAGAGCTGGATGAATGGGTAAAAATCATGATTGACGATGAAGAGAATTATGTGTCGGCTGAATACGTGAAGATAGAAGAAAAGCTGGGGTCGGCCATTACTTTGACGGAATTGATGTATGGACAGGGAGTGTCCGATGTCAGGGTGGATTTGTGCCAATATGCAAAACAGTTTATTGGGAACCCTTACGTGTGGGGAGGAACGAGCCTTACGAAAGGTGCGGACTGTTCCGGTTTTGTGTTGAGCGTATTTAAGAAATACGGGATTTCCCTGCCCAGGACTTCCGGTTCCCAATCGAATGCAGGGACAAAAATCAGTATGTCGGAAGCAAAGCCCGGGGATCTGATCTTTTATGCGAAGGGCGGACGTATCAACCATGTGGCTTTGTATATCGGCGGCGGGCAGGTCGTTCACGCCAGCAGCCCAAAGACAGGAATTAAGATTTCCAATTACAACTATAGGACGCCGGCAAAAGTAGTCAGGGTGCTGCCGTAAAAAGATGTTTACAGGAAAAGAAATATATGGTAGACTATGTAAGTGCGAAATCTGGCCGTTACTCGGATAAGGGACGACTCCGGCCCGGTCTTAGTATCCGGCATAAAGAAAAATTAGGAGGAAAAAGAAATGATTTCTAAGGAAAAGAAAACAGCGATTATCAATGAATATGCAAGGAGCGAGGGCGATACCGGTTCACCGGAAGTGCAGATTGCAATTTTGACGGCTAGGATCCAGGAGCTTACAGAGCACTTGAAGATTCATCAGAAGGATCATCATTCAAGAAGAGGGCTTCTTAAGATGGTTGGGCAAAGACGTGGCCTTTTAGACTATCTTAAGAAAATTGATATTGAAAGATACCGTGCTTTAATTGAAAAACTTGGAATCAGAAAGTAATTAAAGAGAGTTAATTGGGCGGATGCAGGCTGAAAAGTTAAGGTGTCCGCCTTTTCCTCATGATTTGGGACAGTCATGGGGAAGCGATGTAATTGGGGCAGAAGAGATTTTCCGAGACCACTGATAAGGACATGGAAGACGTCGCATGTATTTATCAGTAGTTTCGGCATCTCCTGCCATAAAAAAAGAGCGAAACAGGAAGGAGAAATTTGATGGAAAAGAATTACAAAACATTTACGATGGAATTAGCTGGAAGGACGTTGAAGGCGGATATTGGAAGAGTGGGCAAGCAGGCGAATGGCTGCGCTTTTATGCAGTACGGGGAAACTACGGTGCTTTGTACGGCGACAGCTTCCGCAAAGCCCCGGGAAGGGATTGATTTTTTCCCTTTAAGCGTAGAATATGAAGAGAAATTATATGCGGTAGGAAAAATTCCGGGAGGATTCAACAAAAGGGAAGGAAAGGCATCTGAAAACGCAGTATTGACCAGCAGGGTTATCGACCGGCCGATGCGTCCCTTATTCCCAAAAGATTACAGGAATGATGTGACTTTAAATAATATGGTAATGAGCGTAGATCCTTCCTGCCGTCCTGAGCTGGTTGCGATGATTGGTTCTGCGATTGCCACATGCATCTCGGATATCCCTTTCGACGGCCCCTGCGCGATGACGCAGATCGGTATGATTGATGGGGAATTCGTTGTAAACCCTTCCCAGGAGCAGTGGAAAGTCGGGGATTTGAACCTGACTGTGGCATCTACCAGCGAGAAGGTAATTATGATTGAAGCAGGGGCAAATGAAGTTCCGGAAGACAAAATGTTGGAAGCCATTTACATGGCGCATGAAATTAATCAGACGATCATTGCGTTTATCAACGATATCGTAGCAGAAGCCGGGAAAGAGAAGCATGAGTATACGAGCTGCGCAGTGCCGGCTGAAATGTTTGACGCAATAAAAGAAATCGTTTCCCCGGAAGAAATGGAGGAAGCGGTATTTACGGATGAAAAACAGGTGAGGGAAGAAAATATCCGCGTCATTACAGAGAAGCTGGAAGAAGCTTTTGCGGAAAATGAAGAATGGCTTGGGATGTTGGATGAAGCAGTATACCAGTACCAGAAAAAGACTGTCCGCAAGATGATTTTAAAAGACCATAAGCGTC
>CAOKPU010000070.1 GCA_948470755.1 uncultured Lachnospiraceae bacterium
TTCATTCCTGTATTCCAGTGCCATCGGACGTTTCCCTTTCCTCCCGCCAAATGCCGGTTATTTTGTTTTTCCTGTAAACTCCCTGATCCATTCCCAGATCCGGGATCTTTACCTTCTCTTTCACCCCGTCCCCGGAATAAGCCAGCATTACTTCTTTCCCTTCTTTCAAATTGAAATTAACTTTCATAAATGCATCAGCTCCATCATAGTTCTTACAGCCTATCCGGATGCTCTCCCCTGGCGCTAAAACCGTTTCTTTCAGGTAATTCATATGGGACGTCTTTTCTTTGTCCATCAGGTAATAACCCCATGTACTCACTTCCTCATGGGAAGTATTGGTCAAAACAATATAATCTTCCTTGCCCTTTGCTTTTATTTCGCTAAGTTCTAAGCCGGCCCCGGACTCCTGCGTATAAAGGGTGGCGTACAGCACACCGTCTATAAGCATACCTTCATCTATCCGTATTTCCTCTTCCGCATACAATTCCCCGTTAATTTCCCAATAAAGGAATTCCCTCCCGCCGGGAAGGACCGGCGTCAGGCGGGTATCGCACCCGCTCAAATATCTTCCGGTAAACTCCGGCTCCGTTACCGTCAAATCGTTAATCCTGGCCCCTTCCCCGTCCGGCAGCAACAAATACAGGGTATAAGCCTGCCCCAACTGCCATTTCTGTCTCATCCCTTCCAACATGCTTTCCGGCGCAGTTTCCGCCCATGCCCTGATGCAGTCCATCTGCATTTCCAAATAAGGTTCCCCTATTTCCGGAAGTTCCGGGTTCCTTATGCTTTCCTCGATGTATTCCATCATCTCATTCTCTCTTGACTGATGCATGTCCTCCAATACATTGGCAACATTTTCCGGTGAATATGCGCCGTTAAGCAAACCGCACACATAAGACGCAAAATATTCCCTGCAGTCTTCCCGTTTCATTAATGCAGTAAACAAAGGCGCATACCCTCTTTCCTCCAATAAAACGAGAGTCTCAAAACTCTGTTCCGGATTTAACGTCTCCCGGATAGTCCCTAATCCCATAGTCGTATCTACATCATACAAAAGATACCGGTATCTTCCGTCAAATATTGTACCTTCCGTATAATCCTCCCCGTCTGCGGCCACATATCGATACGCTTGTATGTTGTTATACGGCCAATCCCTGTTTGCCATATAGATTTCCAACGCATAATATTGTAAATAATTTTCTATATCCATCACATTATTCAATTCCCGGCAGATCCCATCTTCCGTCAGATCCGAAGAACTATACTTTGCATACCATTCATTATACTCGGCAGCATAAAAGCTTTCCGTTTCATCATCGCCGCTTCCGGCCATATTCATCTCGCTGCTTCCTATTACTACTATTTCTCCCTCATATTTTCCATATTTTTCTTCAAAATATTCTTCATCATACGTAGAATGCGCCCAATACAGCCCTTTATATACCCCATTTATATAAACGCTTACCGGCCGCACCGCCTGAATGTCGGCAAACCCGGCCTCAGACGCCAGCCGCATCCCTAATTCATCCCTGATAAATCCTTCCGAACGGTCATTTCCCGTATTCCTGATTTTCAGCGATTTGTACTGGTCAACTACATTCCCCCCTTGGACAGAACGCATATCCTCAAAAAAAGGGAAACGGAACCGGTTGTGTGCCTCATCATATTCTTTCCTTGCATAAAGTTTGAAGGACTTTTGTTCCGATTGCCTTGTGAAATTCCCGGAAATGCGTATCCCGCCATCCTGGGATGCCACCCTTTTTCCGTCTTCCTCAAATATTTCAATATGAACGCCCCGTTCACTCTGCCTCCCTCTCACATTATAGTTAGCCGGCGTATCAAAAGAAGCTTCCTCCCCCGGATGTTCCGTTTCCCAATCCGCCCTTAGTTTCCCTTCTACAAAAATGCCATTTTCATATCCATACAGATCATCATTTTCTGCGGCAAGGCTGATCACCATCGTATCATACCGGCTTTTGATGTCCTTCCCCATAAAATAGGTATTTGTTATCACTTCCGATTCCGTCCCGTCCTTAAAAACCGCTAAAAAACGGAGGACTTCTACCGATTCCTCCTCTTTTGCCGTAAGGAAAACCGGCTCCCTATATAAATGGGTGCTTCCCCCTTCTTCCCCGGCCGGCATGGAGCCATCCGACGTGTAAAAAATGATCCCTTCTTTTTCCAATTCCGCCTCTATCCAAATATCCTCTTCATAGAAGCCGCTTTCTGTCAGAATACGAAGGCCCGTCTCCCCATCCGGTACAGATTCCGAACCCTTTTCTCCCTTAATGCCTCCATCGACAGACAAATCTTCTTCCATGCTTTCTCTTCCGGCTTGATCCGTTATTTTAGATCCATCTTTCCAAAGCAGGAAAAATAACAGCAACAGCATCATGCCCGTCAAACAAAAGATGCTTATTTTATCCTTAAATTTAAAAATTTTAAAAACTTCCTTTCCCTTAAACTTTCCGCCTCAATAACGCGGATTCTCCATATTAAACTTTTACTAAATATATTATTTTACTATCATACTCTATATAGCCGCTTATCGCAAGTTCCAATTCATAAAAAAGTGCGCGTCCCAACGCACACCCGCACCGGAGCGTGGCTGCGGCTGCAGCCATTTTCCTCTTGCGCGCAGTGCGCATCCCTTCCGGAGGGTTTTTGTATCATAGGAAATTGCAGGGCAATTTCCTATGATGATTCGGGTGTCAAAAGGCCCATCCGGTTAAATCCCCGGATGGGCCTTTTGACGTACACATTATGGCATTCAGTATTTTTTCTTCCTATCGTGTATTTTATCCTACTCCGCCAAAAGTTCATCATAACTTACATCCAAAACTTTGGCAAACGTTTTTAATTCGATATCCGTAATAAATCTGGCGCCGCTTTCAATCCGCTGAATGGCATTTTTATCCAGTTCTATCCCTTCTAATTGCATTTTATCCGCCAGCAACCTTTGAGACGCCTTAGGATTCATCTCTTTCCGGATACGCGCAATATTGCTTCCGGATATATTGTTTTTCCCTGAACTTGCTCTGTTTTTATACATATCTTTAACACATCCCCTTGCCATGGTTTCATTTTTACAAAATTCGACATTTACTACTTGTCATTTATTTTACTATATGCTATTATGGGCATAAATTTGACATTTACTAAATGTCAAATTTTAAAAATATGTAATATGGACACATCAATTTATACAGGAGCATCATAAACCGTTTTTATAATCGGCTATTTGTGCCGGAGCATCACAAATAGCCCCGATGGCAGACGCAAATCTGATATTTGCGTCGCCCCGTCGCGTAAACGCTCCGGAATGGAGATTTGTATGAAAAAAGAATTGATATATAGGGCGCTCCTTTTTTTCGCCCTGTTTATAACGGCTGCCGCTTTCCTATATGGCGATAAAACCCCTCATGTCGTCATCAACGAAGTATGCAGCAACAATTTTTCTGTAGAAGCAAATGAAAATGGCGAATATCCCGATTATATAGAATTATATAATCCGGGACACAAAACCGTTTCTTTAGACGGCTGCTTTCTCACCGACGATGAGCGGGAACCGGATAAATATCCTTTAGACGGAATCTCCATCCCCGCAAATGGTTACTTTCTCATCTGGCTGGACAACGAATCATCCTTCCGCATTTCCAAAGATGGAGAAAAACTTTTCCTGGCCGACCCCCGCCATGCTGATTATCTTGACCAGATCATCGTCCCCCGTCTTTCCTATGATACCAGTTATGGACGCATACGGGATGGAAAAGCCAAATGGTCCGTCATGAGCGCGACCCCCGGCAAATCCAATGATGAAGCAATGATCCTTCCTTCCGTTTCCCTCAACCGGCCGGTTTTTAAAACAACAAGCGGATTTTATGATGATGGTTTTTTCCTTCATATATACTCCCCGGAAGGGGAAAAAATATACTATACCTTAGACGGAAGCGAACCTGGCGCCAATTCCCCTGTTTACACAGAACCTATCCGAATCGAAGACCGCTCTCCGGAAAAGGACAAATATGCCAGCCGGACCGACTTATCTCCTACCAAAAGCAGCATCCCCGGCTTCCCGGTAGACAAAGCCACCGTTGTACGTGCAGTATGCTATAACCCTCTCACCAATCAAATCAGCGATACTGTCACTGAGATTTACTTTATAGGCTACCATGCCAGGCCGGAATATGAACGGATGGCTATCCTGTCCTTAGTTGCGGACCCGGGCGACTTATTTGATATGCAGTCCGGCATCTACGGGAACGGTTCCAGATACGAAGAATATATTGCAAACGGCGGCATGTCGGACGGAACGGTTGCAGACAGTTACATAGACGCCAATGGAGAATTACAATATCTCTACATGGCTTCCAACGCATTTTACGAAGGCAGGGAATGGGAACGGAAAGCTTCCGTTTCCTATTTTGATGAAGGGCATGCCCACCGCTTTACTCAAAATGCAGGCATCCGTATTTCCGGTAATTCCACCCGCAGCAGCCCTCAGAAATCCATAAATATCTTTGCGAGAGATATCTATGACGATGCCCTGTCCTTTCCCTGCGACTTTTTCGGCAACGGCCGTCTTTATTCATCCTTTAAAATACGAAACGGCGGAGGGAATTCCGAAAAACTGAAATTTTTGGACGCCTTTCTGGAAAATACCGTCAGCGGGAGGAATATTTCCATACAAGACTATAAACCTTGCGCGGTCTTTTTAAACGGGGAATACTGGGGAATATACAATATACGCGAAAGATACAATGCCGAATATTTTGCCGCCCGCTATGGCTTAAACGCTGACGGCATTATGTTGATCAAAGCCGGGGAAGCCATCACAATGCCAAAAGAAACCATACTTGCTTATCAATATATGCGCGATGTGGTAACGGAATGCGACCTTGTCTATGATGACACTTATGCCCTTGCCTCCGGGCTGGTCGATATCCAAAGCCTGATTGATTACTGCTGTATCAATCTTTACTTAGACAACCGGGACGTGGAATTTGAATATAATACCGCCTTATGGCGCACAACGCAGGAAGAGACTCCTTATAGCGACGGTAAATGGCGTTTTATGCTCTACGACTTAGACGAATGCATCCACCCTGACAGCAATTCCCCTGAAAATCATGAAAACCGGATGGCCGGCCATCCTCTGCTGAATGATCCTGTAATATTAAGCCTTTTAGATAATAAAAGCTTTTGCAGACAGTTCTGTATTTCCTTTATGGATATTGCAAATACCACTTTATCCTATAACAGGATCCGCCCCATATTAACCGAATGGGTCGATATGTATGAAGCACAACTTATAAAAGACCATCAGCGTTTTTATGATCCCTTATATAGCTCCCGGGAACTCCATCAGGAAGCAGCCCGGGTAGATGCTTTTTTTAAAGACCGTCTTACCTTTGCTATGGAAGATCTGGCACAAACCTTCGGCCTGATTGGGACGCTTACACACATAAACATCAGTTCGGATCACCCGGAAGGCGGTACGATCACCATTAATACCGCCCAATTGGAAGACTGCGGCAAATGGGAAGGATACTATTACAGCGATTTTCCCATTTATGTATCCGCCCAGCCCAACGACGGCTGGCATTTTGCAGGCTGGCAGGGAGATATTTCCAGCCCGGATAAGGCCATCTCCATATCGCTTGAAAACGGGGATATTTCCCTACATGCTTTATTTGAACAAAATTAAAAAAGAAAGGAGATGCTGAAATGTATCGGGTAGAAAACAAATATTGTTGCAGCATTCAGGAAATGTACCAGCTCCAACAACGGATAGACACCGTTCTTCAGGCAGACGGCAATGAAAATTCCGCTGAAGGCTACTGCGTGTTCAGCCTGTACTTTGACGACTTGACAGATTCTTGCCTTCATGCTGCAAAAGAGGGAGCCTACCGCCGCCGTAAATATCGCATCCGGATCTACAACGATTCCCTTGACCTTATTAAACTGGAGGTCAAGGAAAAACGGGGCAGCAAGGTTTTTAAGATATCTAAATGCATCACCATCGAAGAAATGCAGAAATTAATGTGCGGACAATGCATCCCGGCCTCTTCCTCTATGGAAGATCCCGCTTTTTTATTCAATCTGGCAATCCGGACGCAGGCTTTGCGTCCGAAAACAGCCATCGCCTATGAGCGAAAAGCATATGTTTATCCTTCCGGCAATGTACGTATCACATTTGACCGGAATGTAAGAACCAGCAGGCAAATATCAGATTGGGGAACTCGTAATCTATCCTACACACCTCTTTGGGGACAAGATGCCGTCTTGGAAATAAAATATGACGAATTTATGCCAAAATTCATACTTCAACTGTTGGAACTCAATTCCCAGCAACAAACTGCATATTCCAAATACTGTTTATGCCGGGAACGCTTTTTTATATAAGTATACATAGAAGAAATCTAAAAGTACAAGGAGATAAAACAATGTCGGTAAAAGACGTCATCAAAAACAGCATCTATGAAACACTGGGAAGCGGTACCACCATGAGTGCGAGAACCATTATCCTGATTTTAGTATCCGCCCTTTTCGTGGGCGTCTATATTTTCTTTGTCTACAAACTATCCAGCAGGACAGCCTTTTATTCAAAAGACTTAAATATTACCATAGCCGGAATGCCCATTATTGTTGCTTCTATCATGATCGCTATGCAGTCTAACCTGCTGGTTTCCCTCGGTATGGTAGGCGCACTGTCGATTGTAAGATTCCGTAATGCGTTGAAGAACCCGTTGGATCTTCTCTATCTGTTTTGGGCAATCAGCGCCGGAATCATCGTAGGTGTCGGACTCTATACTCTGGCCCTCGTTTTATCCTTCATTATGACGGCCCTATTATTTTCAGCGGAAAAGATTCCAAATACAAAAGCGCCGGAATTGCTGGTTCTAAGAGGAGTTCAAAAAGAGCTTGACTATTCCGCCCTTTGCCATATCATCAAAAGCCATTGCAAATATTACAAAGAAAAAGCCAGATCTGTCAAAAATAATGAAACGGAACTTATTTTTGAAATCCGGACAAAAGAAAAGGATCTGCTCTTGCAAGAGCTTCCTAACTTAGATTTCCTTACACAAATAAACTGCATCTCTCATGATGGAGAATACCGGATATAAACCTTTATAACCGTCATAATCTTCGTTCCTTCGTCAATTCATATCCGTCTAAAGACGAACTTTCTTATAAGGATCCTGGTGTCAAAAGGCCCATCCGGGTCTTTATAGATAAAAAAGGGGTATCAAAGGAATGATTTCCCTTTGATACCCCAATTTTACTACGTTCTCAAATTATTCGATTTTTCGCAAACTTATTATTTATAATTCACGATTTTTCCAAAATCCGGTTTCAAGGAAGCGCCGCCCACTAAACCGCCGTCGATATCCGGCTGTCCGAATAATTCCGGTGCAGTCGCTGCGTTTACGGAACCGCCATACTGGATGCGGATTGCTTCTGCCGTTGCTTCATCATAAATTTCTGCAATGCATTCACGGATTGCTTTGCAAACTTCCTGCGCCTGTTCCGTAGTAGCTGTTTTGCCGGTGCCAATCGCCCAGATAGGCTCATAAGCGATAACAGCCGTCGCCGCCTGAGCTGCCGTTACGTTTAAGAATGCAATCTTAATCTGTTGACGGATCCAGTCAATAGTAATTCCCTGCTCCCTTTGCGTCAGAGATTCACCACAGCAGATAATAGGTGTAATGCCATGTTCAAAAGCTTTCAATACTTTCTTATTTACTGTTTCATCAGTTTCTGCAAAATATTCCCTTCTTTCGGAATGACCGATAATCACATATTTTACACCCACATCTGTCAACATATTCGGAGAGATTTCTCCCGTATAAGCGCCTTTTTCTTCATAATACATATTCTCTGCGCCAATCTGGATGTTGGTTCCCTTTGCAGCTTCCATTGCAGGAATGATGTCGATAGCAGGTACACAAAAAACTACGTCCGCTTCATCCGTTGCCACCAAAGGTTTTAATGTATTCACCAATTCTACTGCTTCGCTGGGAGTCATATTCATCTTCCAGTTTCCAGCAATGATTTTCTTTCTTGCCATCTCTAATTTCTCCTTTAATCCTATCTTTTTAAAGTATAACTATTATATTCTTTATCCCAGCCTAAAACTGCATTCGCCTATTTATCATCCGCTGCCATAACGCCCGGCAATTCTTTACCTTCCAAGAACTCCAGGGAAGCGCCGCCGCCTGTTGAAATATGGGACATCTTATCTGCAAACCCTAACTGGTTTACAGCCGCCGCACTGTCGCCGCCACCGATGATCGTCGTCGCATCGGTTTCCGCCAGGGCTTTTGCAACTGCAATCGTACCTTTCGCAAGCACAGGATTTTCAAATACACCCATAGGCCCGTTCCAAACCACGGTCTTTGCAGATTTTACAGCCTCTGCATAAAGTCCTGCGGTCTTATCGCCGATATCAAGCCCTTCCATGTCAGCCGGAATCTTATCCGCATCTACAACAGATACTTCGATTTCCGCATCAATAGGATTAGGGAAGCCTGCAGCAATTGTCGTATCGATAGGCAAAAGCAGTTTCTTGCCAAGTTTTTCCGCCTTATCCATCATTTCCTTGCAATAATCAATTTTTTCATCATCAACCAAAGAATTGCCAATTTCATACCCTTTTGCTTTTAAGAACGTAAACGCCATGCCGCCGCCAATAATCAGGGTATCGCATTTCTCCAAAAGGTTATTGATAACATTCAGTTTATCAGCAACCTTTGCACCGCCGAGGATTGCAACAAAAGGCCTTACCGGATTCTCAACCGCATTTCCAAGGAAGTCAATTTCTTTCTGCATCAAATATCCAACTGCGCATTCGCCGCCCTTTGCGCGGACGCATTCCGTTACGCCTGCCACGGACGCATGGGCCCTATGGGAAGAACCAAAGGCGTCACAAACATATACATCCGCCAGGTCAGCCAGTTCCTTACTGAATTCTTCGCCGTTCTTCGTCTCTTCTTTGCCGCGGAAGCGTGTATTCTGAAGGAGGACCACATCCCCCTCTTTCATAGCTTCTACTGCTGCCGTAGCCGCTTCGCCGGTTACATTATAATCCGCAACAAAATGAACCTCTTTGCCAAGTTTTTCCGAAAGCCTTTTTGCAACCGGGGCCAAGGACTCTCCCTCATTCGGGCCATTTTTCACTTTGCCAAGGTGAGAACAAAGAATCACTTTACCCCCGTCCTTTAATAACTTCTGAATTGTCGGCAAAGCTGCCACAATACGTGTCTCGTCTGTAATTTCGCCATTCTTTAAAGGTACGTTGAAATCGCATCTTACCAGAACGCGTTTGCCGTTCACATTGATATCATCTACCGATTTTTTATTTAATCCCATGATAACCGCCTCCATATTATTTTGATTCCCGCGAGCAACGAGCCAAGTGGCTCCTTGCCGGCATTTGGCGACTGCCGCGAGGGCCGCCTACCTACACATCGAAGATGTGTTATACTCTGCATCATTACTTGTTTGATACCCCGTATGCTTGCATCGGGGTTGTTGACTAGGCAGAAACATCCCTTCCCTACCCGATGCACAAAATCAGCCAAGCCCTTTATGCACTTATGCCTGACTATAAAAAGGCCCGGCCCATACGACCGGACCTTTTTAGGTCTTGCTTAAAAAATCTCCTCTATCTATGCCAATTCGGAAAAATATTTGATTGTCCGAGAACAATCTACACTGTTTATGCTAATTCAGAGAAATATTTGATTGTCCTTACCATCTGGCTTGTATAAGAATTCTCATTGTCATACCATGAAACTACCTGAACCAAGTTGTCCTCGCCAACCATCGTCTGTGTAGCATCGAAAATGGAACCGTATGTGCTGCCTACGATATCGGAGGAAACGATCTCGTCTTCATTGTATCCGAAAGATTCTGTAGCTGCTGCTTTCATAGCTGCGTTGATTTCATCTTTTGTTACGGATTTTTCAACAGTTGCAACTAAGATAGTAGTAGAGCCTGTCGGTGTAGGAACACGCTGAGCAGATCCAATCAGTTTGCCGTTCAGTTCAGGGATAACAAGGCCAATTGCCTTTGCAGCGCCTGTAGAGTTAGGAACGATATTAACAGCGCCTGCGCGGCTTCTTCTTAAATCGCCTTTTCTTTGAGGTCCGTCAAGGATCATCTGATCGCCTGTATAAGCATGGATCGTACTCATGATACCGGATTTAATCCCAGCCAAGTCATTCAACGCTTTTGCCATAGGAGCCAAGCAGTTTGTTGTACAAGATGCAGCGGAAATGATCGTATCTTCCGGTTTCAATGTCTCATGGTTTACATTGTATACGATAGTCGGCAGATCGTTTCCGGCAGGTGCGGAAATAACAACCTTACGTGCGCCGGCATTGATATGAGCCTGTGCTTTGTCCTTGGATGTATAGAAACCTGTACATTCCAGAACGACATCTACTTTCAATTCTCCCCAAGGAAGCTTATTAGCATCTGCTTCTTTGTAGATTGTAATAGTCTTTCCGTCAACTGTAATAGAATCTTCACCAGCTACTACTGTATCAGCTTTTGCATATTTACCCTGTGAAGAATCATATTTCAGCAAATGCGCCAACATCTTAGGGCTTGTCAAATCGTTGATTGCTACTACTTCGTATCCTTCCGCCCCAAACATCTGTCTGAAAGCAAGACGACCGATACGGCCGAAACCATTAATTGCTACTCTTACTGCCATTTTAGTTTCCTCCTAGAAAATAAATTTGTTTATATCATTTTGCAACCATCCTTGAACGATTGTCAAAATTTTATCAGTAGGATTATTTTACCTAATTTGTCCAGAAAATTCAAGATGTAATTCAAAAATAATTGCCGTTTGCCTGTTTTTTAATAAAAACTTTACAATTTAATATAGGAGGGGCGGCGGCCTGAAAAAACCGTATAATATTTGTATCCGCAGGACTTTAAAATCTCCTCCGCCCTTCCGAATCCCTCCGCGATGCGTCCCGGGGCGTGGGCGTCGGAACCGACCGTAATGACTTCTCCCCCCAGCTCACGAAAACGTCTTATCACATCCGTGCATGGATTCATCTCCCTAAGCCCATGCGGGACCGCTCCCGTATTAATCTCCACGCCTTTCCCGTTTTCCGCCAGATAAGATAAGATCTTGTCCAGAATGTCTTTATATTTTCCATAAGAATACTCTTTGTCTTTCCTAGGGCCATAACGCACTACATAATCGAGATGGCCATAGACGTCAAAATCATGGAACGTTTTTAAATTATCCAATATAGACTGAAAATATTCGCCGTAAGCCTCTTCTTCGCTCCGGCTCTCATAAAATCCCGGATAATAAGGGTCTTTCCCGTTGCAAATGTGGGAAGATGCAATGACGAAATCAAAATCATTTTGTCCCGTATATTGTTTTAAACGGCCCGGAATATGCGGCTGTATCCCCAGCTCCACGCCGAATTTCAAATCAATCCTGTCCTCATATTTTTCCCGGCACCGCATAAATCCTTTCCTGTAAGCTTCCGTATCCAGTTCAAAACATCCCTGATCCTCTTTTGTCAAGTACGGGAAATCCATATCCATATGTTCCGTAAAACATAAGGTTTCCATCCCCCGGGAAATCCCTTCTTCAATCATCGCCTCCATAGGAGTTTTAGAGTCGCCGGAATAATAAGTATGCAGATGATAATCGGATAAAATAGGCATATTATCTCCTTTCTCCCTATAAAGGGGGCCTTTTTTCTTCTGTTTTTTTGCTTCGCCGCATTTCCGTTTCCCTTATAATCCCATTGTATCCTATTCCCCTGTCAGGATCCGTCCGACAAAAGGTTTGCCCGGCAAATCATAAAATGATCCCTCCCCCTAATACGCATCCATCTTCATAAAATACAGCCGCCTGCCCGGGAGTTATTGCTCTTACAGGAGATTCAAACGTGCATTTTATCTTATCCGCTCCTGCCTTTTCGATCGTGCATGGGCTTGCCTTATGGCCGTATCTTATTTTAGCGGTCACTTTTCTGGGTTCCGGCAAATCGTCGATACCCATGTAGTTAATTTTATGGCAGAAAAGCTCTGTTGAAAAAACATCTTCATTTTCCCCAATGACGACTTCGTTTGTATCCGGGCATATCCGGGTAACGAATACAGGACGGCCCATAGCCAGATTTAAACCTTTCCTTTGCCCAACCGTGTAATGGGTGATCCCTTTATGGACGGCAATGATATCTCCCTCCAAAGTTACAAAATTCCCCGGACCGGGAACCCTTTCCTTTGCCTGTCTGTCTATAAAAGATGCATAATCGTTGTCCGGAATAAAGCATATTTCCTGGCTGTCCGGTTTTTGCGCCACAGGCAGCCCAAGGCGGCCGGCCAGTTCCCTGATTTCATCTTTTGTATATTCCCCTATAGGCATCAGGGTATGGGAAAGCTGGTACTGGGTTAAATTATATAGAGCATATGTCTGATCCTTCCTAGCCGTTGCGGAATAACAGACGGCATATCTCCCATTCGGCAATTGCCTGATCCTGGCATAATGCCCGGTAGCTATAAAATCCGCCCCTATGCCAAGGCTCCTTCGGAGCAGGGATTCCCATTTGACATAACGGTTGCAGGCAATACAGGGGTTAGGAGTCCTTCCATGAAGGTATTCTTCAATAAAATAATCTATAACATTATCTTTGAATTCTTTTTTAAAATTCATGACGTAATAAGGTATCTGCAGATATTGGGCCACCCTTCTGGCATCCTCCACTGCAGACAGGCCACAACATCCGCCGTTTCCTTCTTTTGCTTCCCTCTCCTCATCCTGCCAGATCTGCATCGTCACGCCGATCACTTCATATCCTTGTTCCTTTAATAAATATGCGGCCACGGAAGAATCCACGCCTCCCGACATGCCCACTACTATTTTTTTTCCCATATTTCTCCCTAGCGGCCTGCTGCCGCTTTATCCGCAGTCTACATCTTTTTTTATTATTTGCCAATGTTCTATTAGTTTTTCCATGGAATACGCCGCATTGGCCGGGCTGGTAGAAGGCAGCTTGATGATTTCCTTTTTTGCCTTCCCTTTACAATATTTATCATAAAGCCTGCAAGCCTTCTCCCCGTTCCCATAAATTTTTTCAATGCCGCTGCCACGCACAAGGCCTGCAATATCGTTTGCTATTACATTCTTGATGGAACTGTCGCTGGATCCTTCAATATCGCAGGCGCTGATCACATCCCAGACAGCAATAGAATGTTTGAAAAGCATAGCTTTTTTTTCTGTGATTGTGGAGGGTGCCTCTTCCCCCGTAACGGCTGCCACCACTTTCCAGAAACGGTTTTGCGGATGCCCGTAATAAAAAGCATTTTCCCTGGATTTCACCGAGGGAAATGTCCCTAATATCAGTATTTTGGATTTTTCATCATAAACCGGTTCAAATGTATGTGTCACTCGCATTTCTTAATATTCTTCCTCTTCTTCGCCTTCGTGGATGTCCGATTTAGGCGGCTTAAGCCCTTCGATCTTAATCCCTTTTTTTTGTGCGTAATCCCATAATGCCGCATGGATGGCCTCTTCCGCCAATAAAGAACAATGTACTTTTACCGGCGGCAGCCCGTCAAGGGCTTCCATAACCGCTTTATTCGTTACTTTCATGGCGTCTTGTATACTCTTGCCTTTTACCAGTTCGGTAGCCATGCTGCTGGTGGCAACAGCCGCACCGCAGCCGAATGTTTTAAATTTGCAGTCCCGTATCACCCCTTCATCATCAATATCCAGATAAATGCGCATAATATCCCCGCATTTTGCATTTCCTACCGTGCCGGTGCCGCTGGCGTTTTCAATTTCCCCTACGTTTCTTGGATTCTCAAAATGATCCATTACTTTATCGCTATACATAACCCTACCTCTTTCCTTCTATATATTTTTGCCTTTTTTTATAAAATCCTCATAAAGAGGCGACATATTGCGCAGCCTTTCCACGATCTCCTTTATCGCACTCACCGTCTCTTCCATTTCTTCCATCGTGTTTTCCGCACTTACCGTAAGACGCAAAGACCCGTGGGCAATCTCATGGGGAAGCCCAATGGCAAGAAGCACATGGGAAGGGTCCAGCGAACCGGACGTACACGCGGAACCGCTGGAAGCGCATATCCCCCTCCTGTCCAAGCTGATAAGCAAAGATTCCCCTTCAATAAATTGGAAGCTGTAATTGACATTATTGGCAAGACGCCTCCCGGCGTCGCCATTCAACCTGCAATAAGGAATTTCCTCCCCAATCCTTTTTATCAGATAATCCCTAAGCTTCCCTTCTTTGCCCGCCTTCTCTTCCAGATGGTCAAACGCAATCCGGGCGGCTTTACTCATCCCTACAATGCCTGGCACATTTTCTGTGCCAGCCCGTCTCCCCCTTTCCTGCCCGCCGCCATGGAGAAAGGAACGGGTCTTTATTCCCGTGCGGATATACAGAAAGCCAATCCCTTTGGGGCCGTGGAATTTGTGTCCGCTGGCGCTTAACATATCTATATTCATATCATCCACCCGGATCGGCACATGGGCATAAGCCTGCACAGCATCGGTATGGAACAAGATCCCCCTCTCTTTGGCAATTTGGCCGATTTCCCTGACAGGCTGAATGGTCCCTATTTCATTATTGGCAAACATCACGGAAATCAGGATCGTGTCCGGCCGGATCGCCGCTTTTAGTTCCTCTAACTTAAGGATCCCATTTTCATCTACATCAATATAAGAAACTTCATATCCGCGCTTTTCCAAATATTCACATGTATGAAGCACTGCATGATGCTCAATTTTTGACGTAATAATATGCTTTCCCTTAGCGCCGTATGCTTCCGCTGTCGCCACAAGCGCCCAGTTATCCGCCTCCGACCCGCCTCCGGTAAAATAAATCTCATTGCTTTTAGCGCCTAATGTGGATGCAATCAAATCCCTTGCCTCCGTCACCGCCTTTTTTGCCGATGCACCAATAGAATATATACTGCTCGGGTTCCCATAAACATCCGTAAAATATGGAATCATCGCTTCCACCGCTTCCGGGTCTGTTTTTGTGGTTGCCGCATTATCCAAATAGATCAATTTAAAATCTTTCATCCCTGCAATCCATCCTTTCTTTTTAATTCCTAGTAAACCACTACGAATTAAGTGTTTTCACTATACCA
>CAOKPU010000071.1 GCA_948470755.1 uncultured Lachnospiraceae bacterium
CAGATTGTGCAAATCTAGTGTGCAATCTGCCAGACGGGACGCCGGATGGGCCTTTTGATGCCCGAATCCTTATAGGAAGCATTATTATAATTTAGAGTACCCGTAACCGTTTACAAGGGCGTCAATGGGCTGGCCTTGCTTGCAGAGGGGGCATTCGTTGGGTTTATGGCTGGCGTAATTGGGGACGTCCTGGGTAGAAAAGATAGATTCTATCGGTATGCCGTCCATTTTTGTTATGGCGCTGAAAATAGCGGAAATGCCAGCGACTTTCCCTCCATGGTAGAGGACGCTGTGATAGCAGTTCTCCAAGGATTCCCCTGTGGACGCCGTTCCCATCAGGATAAATACGTTTTTCTTTTCCAGCATGGGCTTATAGTTGTCGCGGAATACGATCTGGCCGCTGATGATTTCCGGTTTGATAACATAGATGGTCTGATGGGCGTTCATAGATACAATGCCCGTTTTGGTAAGCTCGTCCGCCAGATAGGCTCCAATAACTTCTGTATTGTCAAGGCATACGATGGTATCCACAATTGTGTGCATACTATATCTTTGCGCCAGAGTTTCCGCTACGGCGGAAGCTTCGGAAGCCCTTGTTTTCAAAGTGGTCATATCCAGATATCGCGTGATATGGGAGTGGGGAGTAACGAAATGGCCGGTATATACCTTCATCCTGATGCGTCGGTCGGCTTTCGCAAGAATTTTCTGCATTTTTGTTTCCATATGTAAACCCTCCTTTAACGTGTTTGGAATATTTTCATTATATCATAAAAAGGAAAAAACATATATAGAAATTGTGTGACAATTTTACTTAGATTTTACATGGGCCGGTTTTTGATTTTACATTGGTATTGTAAAATCAAAATATGGGAAACTAAGATATGAAAAAGATGAAGTTATAGGGCTGTATCAGACAGCGGAATGTGAGGGCATTATGGATTTTTTTGGAATTCTTACGATGGTTGGAGGGTTGGCGTTTTTCCTGTATGGAATGGAGGTGATGGGAGGAGGGCTGTCCAGGGCTTCCGGAGGCCGGTTGGAGAGGCTGCTGGAAAGGCTGACAAGCAGCCGGTGGAAGGCGGTCCTTTTGGGCGCCGGGGTGACGGCTGTCATACAGTCTTCTTCTGCTACAACGGTAATGGTGGTCGGCTTTGTCAATTCAGGGATTATGAAGCTGTCTCAGGTTATCGGCATCATCATGGGTGCAAACATAGGTACGACGATTACTTCCTGGATTTTGAGTTTATCAGGGATAGAGAGCAGTAATTTTTTTATACGTCTTTTAAAACCTATGTCATTTTCCCCTGTGCTGGCCGTTCTCGGCGTGGCGTTTATCATGTTTTCCAAAAAGGAAAAACTGCGGAATGCAGGTACGGTGTTTATCGGCTTTGCCATATTGATGTCCGGTATGGACATTATGTCCGGGGCGGTGAAGCCTTTGGCGGATGTACCGGAATTTACCGGTATATTGACAGCGTTTACGAATCCTGTCCTTGGGGTCCTGGCCGGTATGGTACTTACTGCGGTAATACAGTCGTCTTCCGCTTCGGTAGGGATTCTTCAGGCATTGTGTGCGACGGGGGCGGTGTCTTATGGGGCGGCGGTCCCGATTATTATGGGGCAGAATATCGGCACATGTGTAACGGCTATGCTGTCAGGCATCGGGGCCAGCCGGAACGCGAGGCGCGCCGCGCTGGTACATCTATATTTTAATCTTATCGGTACAGTGGCTTTTATGTTTGTTTTTTATACGGTGAACGCCGCGGCGCCATTTGCCTTTATGCATGATGGGGCGGATGCGGCGGGGATAGCAGTAGTGCATACGCTGTTTAATGTCTTTGCTACATTGTTGCTGCTTCCGTTTTCTTCATGGTTGGAACGGCTTGCATGTATGACCATCAAAGGGGAGGAAGCGGGGGATGGGGAAAAGGACGGACAAGAGGAAGCTTTGCAGATCTTGGATCCCCGTTTTTTAGCGACCCCCGGTTTTGCGTTGGAACAATGCCGTACGGCGGCAGTGGATATGGCTTGTTGTGCAAAGGAAGCTCTTTTTCTTTCTATGGCATTGATCCATAAGTATGAGAAAGAAGCGGCAGGGAAAGTGGAGGGATTAGAGAGAAAAGTTGATCATTATGAAGACGAACTAGGTACTTATCTGGTAAAATTAAGCGGCAGGGACCTGACGGCAAAGGAAAGCCGTACACTCTCCCTTTTGCTGCACAGTATCGGTGATTTTGAAAGGATTTCCGACCATGCCCTGAATCTGAAAGAAGCGGCGGCGGAATTGAAGGAAAAGAAGCTGCGATTTTCGGATAAGGCTTCGGAAGAACTTATGATATTTGAAGAAGCGGTGAGGGATATTGTAAATACCGCATTTCAGGTGTTTGAGGAAGAAAACCTGATATTGGCAAAAAAGGTGGAGCCTTTGGAGGAAGTCATTGACGTCTTGCATGGGGAGATTAAGAAAAGGCATGTGAAGAGGTTGAGGAAGGGAAAGTGTACCATCGAGATGGGATTTATCCTCTCGGATATAACCACGAATTATGAGAGGGTTGCAGATCATTGTTCCAATATTGCAGTGAATCTGCTTGAGATTACGGAAGATGAATATGGCGCTCATGAATATTTGGATGTGTTAAGGGGAGAAGGGAATCCGGAATTTGGGGAAGAGGTACGGAAACTGGGGGAAAGATATGTATTGCCGTAAAACGGCATGGAGGCGAGGCAGAGGATGGCATTGGTTTATATTGTGGAGGATGATGGGAATATCAGGGAAATTGAAACGTTCGCATTAAAAAATGCAGGATATGAAATCAGGGATTTTGAGTGTGCGAAGGATTTTTACAAAGAAATGGAAAAGCAGAAACCGGATATGATATTATTGGATATCATGCTACCGGATGAAGATGGGCTGGAAATCGTGAGGAAGCTTAGGGCTATGGGGGAGACAAGGGGGATACCGGTAATCATGGTAACGGCGAAGGCTTCCGAGATCGATAAAGTGAAAGGATTGGATATCGGGGCTGACGATTATATGACCAAGCCTTTTGGCGTGATGGAACTGATTTCCAGAGTGAAAGCCTTGCTGCGCAGAAGCGGAATGGGAGAAGGAAAGAGTTTGCATATCGGGAGCGTCTGTCTGGATGAAGAAAGACATTTGGTGACGGTGGATGGAACGCCGTGCGGGCTGACGTATAAAGAATATGAACTTTTAAAGCTTTTAATGAACCGTGCAGGCATTGTAACTTCGAGGGAGATGATTTTAGACAGAGTATGGGGGACGGATTTTGAAGGGGAATCAAGGACGCTGGATATGCATATCAAGACTTTGCGGAGAAAGTTGAATGGAGCAGGGCCGATGATCAAGACGGTAAGGAACGTAGGGTATATGTTTGCAATCTGGCGAGGGTAAGATATTAGAAACGCTAAGGATGCGGCAGGGGCGGAATTACGGGGGTTGAATGAAGAAAAAAATATATTTACAGATGATGTCCATTGCGGTGGCTGCCATTTTTATAACTATGTTTCTGGTGGCGGGGGTCTGCTATGAATTGTTCTGTCGGCAGATCTTAACGGACTTAAAGACGGATGCTTATTTATTAAAAGAAACGAAAGGCCTGGATGCGATCCTGGGTTCCCGGTATATTGCTTCCGGGAGCCATCTGAGGGTGACGTGGATCGGCGCAGGGGGGGAAGTATTGTTTGAAAACAATGCGGATGCAGGGGAGATGAACAATCATAGCGGCCGTCCGGAGATCATAGAAGCTTTTTCAAAAGGGGAAGGGCAGGCGGTGCGCAGATCGACGACTTTGCATAAGAATTCTTTTTATTTTGCGGTCAGGCTGAATGACGGCAGCGTGATCCGTGTGGCAAAAGACGCAGATAGTATATGGAGCGTTTTTGCGGGAATCGTTCCGGCTGTCCTTGTGGTTGCGGCGGTTTTGGTTTTAATCTGCATGGCGATCGCCCATCTTTTGACAAAAAGCCTGATAGCGCCTATAGAGAAGATTGCGCAGAATATGGACGATATGGATGGTACGGATATCTATGAGGAACTGGCTCCTTTTGTGTCCACGATCCGGAAGCAGCATGAAGACATCTTACAGAACGCAGGAATGCGCCAGGAGTTTACCGCTAACGTATCTCATGAGCTTAAGACCCCATTGACCGTTATATCGGGTTATGCGGAGCTGATTGAAAATGGGATGGCAAAAGGAACGGATATAACCCGGTTCGCGGGAGAGATCCATAAAAGTTCCAACCGCTTGCTGACATTGATCGATGACGTGATACGTCTGTCAGAACTGGACGCGCTGGGAGAGGATGAAGAATTCGCTGCGATTGATTTATATGAGATAGCGGAAACCTGCGCTGATATGCTGCAAATCCATGCCGAAAGCCATGAGGTGGATCTTCTTTTTTCCGGTATGCCCTGCCTGATCCGTTCGGAAAAACGGATGCTGGAAGAGCTGGTTTATAATCTTTGCGACAATGCCATCCGATATAATAACCAGGGCGGCAGCGTGAAGGTGTCCGCAAAGCCCATAGGGGGAAAAGCGGTTCTTGCCGTGGAGGATACGGGGATTGGGATTGGGAAAGAGCATCAGGAGAGGGTGTTTGAACGCTTTTACCGTGTGGATAAAAGCCGTTCAAAATTAACGGGGGGAACCGGCCTGGGGCTGGCGATCGTAAAACATATCGTTGCAAAAAACCATGCGGATCTCGTCCTGGAAAGCGAGCCGGGAAAGGGGACGAGGATAACGGTGACATTTGAATTGTGGGATGGACCGGGCGGTTAATCCTGCCGGATTTTGTTTTGGAGTATAAAAAGGGCGAGGACGTTGGGGAAGATCATAATAGCGTTGATAAAGTCCGTGCATTCCCATACCAGATCCAAAGGGATAACGGCGCCTATGTAAATCATAACGATATAAAGCAGCTTGTATACGTTGGTGTTTTTATCCCCCCATAAAAAGGCAAAGGCTTTTTCGCCAAAATAAGACCAGCCGATCAGGGTGGTGACGGCAAAAGCGGAGAGGGCGAGGGAAAGGAACTGGTTGCCGCCGAAAGGAAGATAGGAAAAGGCGGCGTCGGCAAGCCCGGACTCGTTTACTCCCGCTAAGGATTCCGGATATTTCAGCATATTGGCGATAATGACAAGGCCCGATAGAAGGCACATCACCACCGTATCCCAGAAAACGGCGGTCATGGAAACGTAGGACTGCCTGGAAGGGCTGTTTGTGCCGGAAGCGGCGGCGGGGATTGAGGAAGTGCCGATGCCGGCCTCGTTGGTAAACAGCCCTCTGGCGATGCCGTATCTGGCCGCTTGTTTTAAGGAATAGCCGGTGATACCGCCAAGGACGGCGCGGGGCATAAGGGCATGTTCGAGAATAACCAATATGGAGGAAGCAAGGACGTCCCGGTTAAGGAAGAGAAGGACAAAGCAGCTCCCGATGTAGAGAATGCCTAAAACGGGAACGATTTTCATGCAGATATTCCCAATGGAGCGGACGCCGCCAAGAATCACAAGGCCTGTGGCGAATGCGGCTGCAATGCCTACCAGATGGGGGGAAAGCCCCCAAGTGGAGGAGGCAGTCTGTGCGAGGGAATTGGCCTGGGTGGTGCAGCCTACCCCAAATGCGGCGCATACGGTGCATAGGGCGTAGAATCTTGCAAGCCCTCTGCAGTGTAAACCGTTTTTCAGGACATACATAGGCCCTCCTACATAAAGGCCTTCCTGGTTTTTTTCCCGGTAGAGGACGCTTAGATAACATTCCGCATAAGAAGTGGCCATGCCGAGGATGCCTGTCAGCCAGCACCAGAAAACGGCTCCGGGCCCTCCAAGCGCAACGGCGGTGGAGACGCCGATAATGTTGCCGGTACCCAGCGTGGCGGCAAGCGTAGTGGCCAGGGCGCCGAAAGCGGAAAGGTTTTTAGAGGATCCCGGCATGTTTTTCTTTTCCGGGGTAATAGAAAAAAGCAGAGCTTTCTTAATATTCCGCTGCGGGATGCGTAGTTTTAAAGTGAAAAAAAGGTGGGTTCCCATCAGCAGGAACAGGAGCGGGAAGTTCCATAGGAAATCATTGATAAAGGATAATATTTTCAAAATAGCGTACCTGCTTACGATTTGGACGTTTACTTACTTCTAATATATAAGAGTGGCTTGTAATATATGTTTCCTTTTGCTATTATGATTAAAAGGGTCGGGTTGGCGCCGGATACGGGGATGACATTTTGAAACAGGCTTTGGGAGATGAAGGGTAATGGGCATGTCGGAAGAACGGAAGATAAAAGAGGCGGCAGACAGATTGGGCGCTGCGGCAGGGGAAAATGGGGAATTCCTTGAAAGGCTGGTGGAGGGGCTTTTAGCTTCCCCCGGTATAGGGGAGGAGTTTCTTTTTTATGCGGAAAATGGGGATTTTTCCTGTAAAATGAAAATAGACGGTTATACAGTGTTGGATATTATGATATGGCAGATCGATCATTTTAAGGCGCAGATGGACAGAGGAAGGCCTGGGATGGGGGATAATGGGAGCAAAATGGCGCTTAGGGCTTTTGATACTATGCTGAAAATGGAAAAGGAACCGGAGAAGTATAAGCAACGGATGCAGTCGGAAACGGGAACGGATTATCCGGAGAAATATTAAAACGGCTGTCGGAGGTTAAGTGTATGAGCATAATTAAAAGTCAGGACGTAAATGAAATCATCCGTAGGACGCTGGGGATCATCAATCCGAAGATTATCGTGCATGGGGAAATCGTGGGCTACATGCTTTACAAAATGTTGGAATATGATGGACGCTATGACGAACAGGAGCTTTTGGATTATACGATGCTGGGGATGCTGCATGATATAGGCTTATACCGGGAAGAAGGGTTAAGCAACGTAGCGGATTTTGAGACGGCGGTAAGCCCATGGTCGCATTCCATTTACGGTTTTCTTTTTTTAAAATATTTATCCCCTATCGGGAACCGGGCGGAGATCGTGCTTTATCATCATTTGCCTTATAATCGGTATGAGATGGTAAAAAGTAAATATTCCCATATTACGGACTGTCTGGCATTGGCGGATAGAATGGATAATTTTATGCGCTGTAAGGAAACGAAGATGAAGGCGGATTATTTTTCCAAGTACCGGAATATTCATTTTTCCGGAGAGGCTTTGGATCTTTTTTACAAAGCGGAAAAGAAATATGGGATAACGGCCAAGCTGGCAAGCGGGGAATACCGGGATGAGTTAAACGAAGTTATGTCGCACAGCATATTTTCGGAAGCGTATAAGAGGGGCTTTCTGGAGATGCTCGTCTACAGCATTGATTTCAGGAGCGAGCATACGGTGGTACATACGATGTCAACGGTGAATTTTGCCATGCAGTTAGGACGGCTGATGAAGGTAGGGGCGAAGGATCTGCAGAATATGTATTACGGGGCTCTTTTGCACGATTTGGGCAAAGTGGCTATCCCGCTTGATATTCTGGAATCCCCGGGCAGGCTTGGAGAGGAAGATATGCGTGTCATGAGGGCCCATGTAAGGATTACGGAAATGATCCTTTCCGATCTGGTGGATGAAGACGTACTGCAGATTGCCGCGCGTCATCACGAAAAACTGGACGGGACGGGATACCATAAGGGGCTTTCGGAAAAAGACCTGTCGCTTCCCCAGCAGATTGTGGCGGTGGCAGATATTTTAAGCGCTTTGTACGGAAAGCGGAGTTATAAGGATTCTTTTGACAGTTCCAAAATACAGCGGATTTTGCAGGAAGACGCACAGAATCATAAAATCAGCAGGCAGGCTGTGGACTGCCTGATGGCGCATTATGATGAGGTCATTAAAGAATATGAGGAACAGAAGGATGAAACCATAGGGCTGTATTTGAGGATCAAACAGCAGCATGAGGAAATCAAAAAGAAATTAGAAGGGATAGCGCCTTAGAGGAGAAGGCCGGGAAATAAGAGCCTTCCGTCCTGCGGATTGATCTGTCAAAGGCATAAATCCGCACGAATCCGATAAGCGCAAGGGGGTCATTATGCAGATAATTATTGTAGGCTGCGGGAATGTTGGATCTACGATTGTAGAGAAATTGAGCAAAGAGGGGCATAACATAACGGTAATTGATACGAAAAGCGACGCCATCAAGAATGTAACGATCAATTCCGATGTCATGGGGATGGTAGGCAACGGGGCCGGTTATACCATACAGAAAGAAGCGGGAATAGAAGATGCGGACTTAATGATTGCGGTAACCGGTTCGGACGAGCTTAATTTGCTATGCTGCCTGATCGCCAAAAAAGCGGGCGGCTGTCATACGATCGCCCGGGTACGCAATCCCGTCTATAGCAGGGAAATCAATTTTATAAAAGAGGAGCTGGGATTGTCTATGGTCATTAACCCGGAGGATGCGGCGGCTTTGGAAATCGCCCGGGTGTTAAAGTTCCCTTCCGCCATCAAAATCGATACTTTTGCAAAGGGAAGGATCGAGTTGGTAAAGTACCGGATCGAAAGCAATTCCCCTCTTTGCGACCAATCGTTAAAGGATATTTCCTCCAGGCTGAAATGCGACGTGCTGGTATGCATGGTGGAGAGAGGGGAAGATGTATACATTCCGGACGGCAATTTTATCTTACGGGCAAAGGATGAGATTTCCGTGGTTGGCTCCGTGAAAAACAGCGTACATTTCTTTAAGAAGCTGGGAGTCCCTACCACGAGGGCAAAAAACGCATTTATCGTGGGAGGCGGGGAAACCGCTTACTATCTGGCCAAACAATTGATATCCATAGGGATAGCAGTGAAGATTGTGGAAAAAAATAAAGCAAGGTGCGAGGAATTAAGCGAACTTCTGCCGCAGGCCATGTTGATCTACGGGGACGGGACGGACAGGGACCTTTTATTGGAAGAGGGACTGCCTTCGGCGGAATCTTTTGTAGCGCTTACGAATTTTGACGAAGAAAATATTATGCTTTCCCTTTTTGTAAAAAGCATATCCAAGGCAAAGCTGATTACAAAGGTGCATAGGATCTCCTATGATGAGATAATCGGCGGGATGGAGCTGGGCAGTTTGATTTATCCGAAATATATTACTGCGGAATCGATCATAAAACATGTCCGCGCGCTGCAAAATTCCATAGGCAGCAATATAGAGACGCTTTATCGTATGAGCAATGACAGGGTGGAGGCTTTGGAATTTATCGTAAAGGAGGATTCTCCCGTCATCGGGATCCCTCTGCAGGAACTTCGCCTGAAACCGAATATGCTTATCTGCAGTATTAACCACAAGGGGAACATCATTACCCCTGGCGGGCAGAGCAAGATTGCGGTAGGAGATACGGTGGTTATCGTTACAACGATGACCGGTTTGCACGATATCAAGGATATACTAAAATCTTAAATGCAGGATAAGGCAAAGTAGAGGGAAGAGATATGAACTATTCGGTGATTCGTTATATTTTATGCAGGGTTTTGGAATTTAACGCGTTGTTTATGACGCTGCCGTTGCTGGTAGGGGTGATCTATGGGGAAAAAAGCGCGGTCTATTTTTTGTATGTGATAGCGGGCTGTCTGGCGGTCAGCCTGATCGGCAGGAGGCATAAACCGAAAAGCCAGGTATTTTATGCCAAAGAAGGGTTTGTGACGGTGTCGCTAAGCTGGGTGATCCTAAGCCTAACCGGCGCCCTGCCTTTTTACCTGAGCGGGGAATTCCCTACGTATACCGATGCCTTGTTTGAAACGATATCCGGCCTGACAACCACAGGCGCCACCATATTGACCGATGTGGAAGGGCTGTCAAGATGCATCCAGTTTTGGAGGTGTTTTACCCATTGGATCGGAGGTATGGGGGTGCTGGTGCTGATCCTGGCGGTGCTGCCTTTGTCGGGAAGCTATAACATGCATTTGATGCGGGCGGAAAGCCCTGGCCCCAGCGTGGGAAAACTGGTGCCTAAGGTAAAGAATACGGCCATGATCCTATATGGGATTTATCTGGCGATCACGCTGATTGAGATTACCGCCCTGATGTTTGCGGGTTTAAGCTTGTATGAAGCGGCCACCTTATCTTTTTCCACCACCGGAACGGGGGGCTTTGGACTGCTGAATACCAGCATTGGAAGCTATTCCACAACTGTGCAGACGATATTTATCATATTTATGCTTTTGTGCGGTATTAATTTCCAAATCTTTTATTTGTTGCTGATCAAAAAGCCGAAGGAAGCGTTTGGGAGCGAGGAACTTAGATATTATCTGGGGATCGTGCTGGCGGCGTCCATATTGATTGCTTTTGACGTACGGGGATTTTTTGCCAGCGGGTTCCAGGCCTTCCATCATTCTTTGTTTCAGGTAGCGTCGGTGATAACGACGACGGGTTTCGCCACGCTGGATTATAATGTCTGGCCGGAGTTTTCCAGATCCATTCTTTTCCTGCTTACTTTGCTGGGGGCGTGTGCGGGAAGCACCGGCGGAGGTTTTAAGGTGTCCAGGCTGATTGTATTGCTGCGTTCCGTCAAGAATGAGATATTTTCCGTGGTGCATCCCAGAAGCATCAAGAAAATACATATGGATGGGCGCATTGTAGAGGACGGGGTGATCAAATCCATTCAGGTATATACCATGATCTATGTCATGATTTTTCTTGGGTCTTTTGTGCTGGTGTCATTAAACGAATTTGATTTTGTAACGAATATTACCGCGGTGGCGACGACTTTTAATAACGTGGGGCCCGGGTTCAACATGGTAGGGCCTGCGGGGAATTATTCCGCTTTTTCCGGGTTTTCCAAGTTTATACTGATGTTTGATATGCTGGCAGGGAGGCTGGAACTGATTCCCATGCTGGTGCTGATCTCACCCAGGACCTGGCGGAGATGACGGAGGAATGAGAAGAGGATGGTAAAAGAGGAGATACGGATAAAAAAGGCGATCGTGCATATTCTGGATTCGTCGATTGGAATGCCGGTGCTTTCTGACGAGGAATTGGATTTTGGATCGGAGTTTGCTGATTTTTTAAAGGAACACATCGCCAGATTGTCTTCCGGGGATGACGGGAAGAAGTGTAAATTTTATAAGGAAGAATCGGAGGTCTACCGGATGCTGTCACAGTATTCGGATGATTTTTTTGTGGATGCCAGCAAGGACATGGCGGATTTTTTGTATAGTATTATGAACAGCAATATTGATATACCGCCTGCGGATTTGATCGTAGTACGTTTCCGTTATGGAGAGGAGGAGTATCTGGGGCTGCTGAAAATGAACTATAAGTCTTTGTATACTCATAGGACGTTGGCTTCCGGGGAGGGAGGCAATACGAATGAGATTATCCGGCATAAATCGATCCTGCCGCCGGAGTCCCAGCGTTTGAGCGAAGCCGCCATTATCGGATTAAGCGATCTGTCAGTAGAGGTGGTGGAACGGAAATACGAAGTGAACGGGGAGAAAACAAATTATTTTTCCTATCTGTTTTTAAAATGTTCCGGCCGCATGTCCCATAAGTCGAAATTGTCCATTGTGACAAAGGCGGTGGAAATGGTGCAGAAGGAAGGCTATGAGGAGTCCGGACGGTATGAGGCGCAGATGAGGGCGAAGCACGTCATCCAGGAGGAGTTGGAAGAAAAGGGCGGTTTTGTAGTGGAGGAGATCGCAGAAAAGATTTTTGAAGAAAAACCGGAATTAAAGACGGTTTTTCAGGATAAAATGGAAAAGTACGATATGGTAAAAGAAGAAATCCTGCCCAAAAGCGAAGCTACAACGAGAAAATATCAGAAGCAGCATTTGCTTACGGATACGGGAATTGAAATCAAGATTCCGATGGAACAGTATAAAAATCCGGGAAGCGTGGAATTTATCACCAATCCGGACGGTACGGTTTCCGTATGGATTAAAAATATCGGTCATTTAGAAGCTCGGTGGTGAAACATGGGAACAATATTGGATTATTTTAAAGAGTACGGGGATTACACTTTTTCGGAAAAACCGTTGAATGAAGTGGACAGCCTTGTTTTATGCCAGTTTTCCTACCTGAAATTTGATGGGATGGTGCCTTCTTTGGAAGAGAGGAAAGAACCCGTTTCGATTAAATATCTGGATGGATGCCAGGATAAGGAGAAGCTTTTTGCAGATGAAAGGTACCGGGAAAACAATACGGCTCTGTTTAAGGGGATGCTTGAGAGCATCCGTTTTTCTACGCTGAGGATGAACTATTATGTGAATCGGATTAAGACGGAGACGGAAACGCAGTTTTCAGCGGTTACTTTTTTCTTAGAGGACGGGAGCGTCTATGTTGCTTATCGTGGAACGGATGAAACGATCATCGGCTGGAAGGAAGACCTGAACCTGGCTTTTTCCGAACCGGTGGTCGGACAGTTGATGAGCGTGGGATATCTGGACAGGGCGGCAGCCCTTTTTGAAAGGCCTTTTTATATGGGAGGGCATTCCAAAGGAGGGAATTTTGCGGTATTTGCGGCGATGAACTGTAAAAAGGAAATTCAGGATCAAATTATAAAAATATATAGCCACGATGGTCCGGGGTTCCGCCCTGAGATACGGGAGCAGGGGCATTATGAGCGGATTGCGGACAGGGTAATGAAAATCATCCCTCATTCTTCTTTAGTAGGCATGCTTTTGGAATCCCATGCGGCCGGCTATATGGTGGTAGAGAGTAAATCTTTTGGCTTGCTGCAGCACGACCCTTATACATGGCTGGTAAAAGAGGATGGATTCGTAAAAGTGAAGGATGTCTATAAAAGGAGGAAATTCATGGATGAGACGTTAAATGAGTGGATCTTGTCCATGGATGAGGAGCATATCCGTTCTTTTGTGGACACGCTCTACGAAGTGGTTTCTGCATCGAAAGCGGTAACTTTGATTGACTTTACCGCTGACTGGAAAAGGAATATGACAGCCGTGGTGAACGCTTTAAAAGAGCTGGATGGTGAAACGGCGTCCATGATAAAGAAAATCATCGCTTCTTTGTTTGAGTTGACCGGCGAACGCGCGAAAGAGGAAATTAAAGAAGGGCTTCAAGAGCGGGCGGAAGAAGGAAGGGTGAAATTGGAAGCAGGCAGACAAAGGATGGAAAAGAAACGTCTGCATAAGGAAGAGAAAAAGAGGCAGAAAGAGAAGGCCCGTTCCGTTAAAGGGAGAAATCAGGAACGGGAAGAGCATAAAGAAAGAAAATAAGAAAAAAGGAGTTTCCCATTGGCCGGTTCGTCTGCCGGCGTGTTGCTCCTGGAATCATACACGGGTTCAAAGAACAGTCTTTCCGGATGCCATTGCACTCCCAAAATAGGCAGCCTTTCATGGGCGATTCCTTCCATCACGCCATCTTCCGCCGTCTGTATGATGCATAAGCCGCGTCCAAGCCTGCCAATGGCCTGATGGTGGGCGCTGTTGGTAACCATATGCGGCCCGTATAGCTTTCCAAGGAAGGAATCGGCCTTCACGGATGTGGAGTGCAGTTTATCGCCGTCTTCCCATGCGTGTTTTGGGGATTCCTTGATATGTTGTATGATCGTGCCTCCGAAAAAGACATTGATCACTTGCATTCCTTTACAGATGCCCAGGACGGGCCTTTCCCATTTGGCAAAAACGTCCAAAGCCTGAAGTTGGATAATATCCAGCTCAATATCAATATTTTTGGATCCTTGATTTTTCTGTCCGAAAAACGCCGGGGTAATATCCCCGCCGCCGGGAAGCAGGAGGCCGTCATAGCCGGACAACTTCCCTAAATCCATGGTAACGGTATATCTTACCCCCATTTCGGTTAAGGCATTCTCATAATTAGCAGTATCTTTGTTTCTTCCCACGATGGCGATCCTGGTATCAGGGGAATAGGAGTTATCTCGGCACATGGCATATTCCTCCAAAATAGTATAATGTCTTTACATACTATGTGGCAGGAGGGGAATAAATGATAGGGAGCTTTTTCCTATATTTGATTCGGATGTCAAAAGGCCCATCCGGCGGCCCCGTCCGGCAGATGGCGCAAAAGATTTGTGCGCACTC
>CAOKPU010000072.1 GCA_948470755.1 uncultured Lachnospiraceae bacterium
AGTTCTTGGCGAAACAGCCACTGCTGTTGAGCTTTAGAACTTCTTCTCACACTATCGATCCGCAAGTTTGTGTCTGCACGGCGCCCACAAACTTGACATGCGCAAAAAGCCGTGCAGAAATGAGGAAGATTATGAAAAACGAACCGATCACGAAAATTATTTTTACCGGCGTCATGGCGGCGCTTTCTTATGTAGTATTCACTTTCCTGCAAATCAAAATCACCCTTCCCGGCGGAGATGCCACTTCCATCCATCTGGGAAACGCCGTCTGCGTTTTAGGAGCTTTGCTTCTCGGCGGCTTCTACGGCGGTCTGGGCGGAGCCATCGGTATGACCATAGGTGACCTTTTAGACCCGGTTTACGTTGTTTATGCTCCGAAGACCTTCCTGCTCAAGTTATGCATCGGCCTGATTACCGGATTCATTGCCCATAGGCTTGGCCATATCACTACCGAAACCGACAATCGGAAAGTGTGGAAATGGGTCCTTTCCGCCTCTATCGGAGGACTGCTGTTCAATGTTGTCTTCGACCCTCTGGCAGGTTACTTCTATAAGCTCATCATTCTCGGAAAACCGGCGGCAGAGCTTGCCCTGGCATGGAACATTGCTTCCACTTCCATCAATGCCGTAACTTCCACCATTGCGTCCACTGCCGTTTACATGGCCTTACGCCCCGCATTAAAAAAGTCAGGACTCTTCTTTATTTACAAACGTTCCTAAAATCCCATCTATCTCTTTTATCTTGTAAAACTGATAATGCAAAGGAATGCCGGTACGGCGTCCATGACTTCATCCGCATAGCTAATGCCGGCCATGGCCGCCTTCTCAATTGACTACATGGGCCTTAGGTTTTTATTAAGCCTGTCGACCATCCACGCAATCCGCTTTTCCCGTCCGGCATCCGTCTTTGCATCAAGGTATGCCCGTGTATAAGTTTTCTTTACAGATGGCGGCATCGCCTGAAAATTTGTACAGGCGGGTTCATATCCTTCCAGCAGCGCGGATAGTCCGGCAATCTGTTCCTCTGTAATGACTGCCAGAGGGTTTGGCATATCCCACTGCCCATTCTTTCTGGCCTCGTCTATCTTCTTCCTGCCAAAATCAGTCATAAGCCCCCGTTCTTCCAGGCTTTTTGTCAATGCTTTATTCTTTTCCGACCATTTGCTGTTCTCTCTACGCTGGGAAAAATATTTTTTATAAGTCTTATCATCTATCTTTTCCATCTGTCCGTCAATCCAGCCAAAGCAGAGAGCTTCCTCCAGCGCTTCTCCCGCTTTTATGGTTTTCGGCCCGCCAGCCTTGCCAAACAAAAGCCAAATACCGTCATTTGACAGGCAATGCCCACAAAGCCATTCACGGAATTCTTCTCTGTTGGTAAACTTCATTGTTTCTCCCATGATCTATTCTCCTTATTCCCTCCCAAAGTGTACAAATCCGTTTTGTAGAATTGGATTATAACATATTCCATTTGGAGGTTCAATCGCAACCATTGTCCATAGCCGTTTCCGGTATGCTTTCCTCCTGCCGGCTAGTATTCCTTCGGCACATCGTCCAGCCCGTACATCCGCCGGAACTCATCCAGATCCTTTCGATCACGTATTACCATAACTTCCTGAAATCTCCCGGTACGTATATCCTTAAATCCGGCCACCTGCTCCCCATTACAAATACTACAGCGCAGTACCGCCTTCTGATTCTCCCGGCTAAATTCTATCATGCCGTCCTTTTTCCTTTTACAAAACATTCCTCACTCTCCTCCGTTTCCCGCCGGCTGCAGTTGCAATTCCCTATGATGATCCGGGCATCAAAAGGCCCAGACGGGGCCGCCGGATGGGCCTTTTGACGCCCGGATCCTATGATACAAGCGTGAAGGACGATCCCCGCGCGGACCATATCACACAACGCTATACGCGCGCTTTCGATGGATCAAACGCATATAAGGAGCCTGTCAGGAAACAAATAGTTCCCGACAGCCCCTCTTCCATTACTTGCTATCTGTCTTTACATCTGTTTAGGGAATGCCCCCATCCCCTTATTGTTCCTCAGGGATAATGATTGCCGCTATCAGATAGGCTACCAAGCCTGTTCCCCATCCTGCAATGCTAAGAACCACCCATATGATCCTTACCAGCGTAGGATCGATCCCGACATATTCCCCGATCCCCCCGCAAACTCCGCATATCATCCTGCTGGCTTTCGACCTCGTTAATTTTTTATAATTTCCTTCCATTTTTATTCTTCCTTTCTTTTATTGTTTTGTTAATTTGAAACCATTTCCCATTTCCGCCTTATCTGATGCATTTAATTTGAAAAGACTATATCAATGCTGCCCATGGAACATTCCAAAGAACATTTTCCCGATGCCCCGTTATTTACATGGATATCATCCGCAAAGGCGCTGTATTTCTTATCCCCCAGGGTAATGCTTCCTGCTGAACATTCAATTTCATAATTAAAGTCCGTTTCTGCATTGTCCAAATCCGCCATAATCATGCCCATTCCGCACGAAGCGTCAATTTCTCTTCCAACTTTTCCTTTTATATATGCAGTTCCCATTCCAACCTCAATATCCATTTCATCCGTCTCTATCCCTTCTAAGGATACTTCCCCTGCGCCAACTTCCACATCCAGGCTCCGGCAGCTTATCCTATCGGACGTAATAATGCCGGCCCCGGCGGTCATCTCCACCTCGCGGGCATTCAATTCCCCAATAGATATCAGCCCTCCGCCTACATTAATCTCCACCTCGTCAAATGCCTTTCCGGCAGGGATATAAAGATATACCCTTTCATTGTTATTACCCGTTAAATGTTTTTTGCCGCCTTCAAGATAAAACACTCCTTTAGACTCATAATATCTATAATCTCCTTTACCGTCTATTTTCAGCCCAAAGTTATCGTTCTCCGATTCCATAAAGCAAAGGGCTGCGCCGCCAATATCAATCTTCATCTCTTTTACCTGCGATGCGCTAATCCCAATACCCGCATCCCCTTCCGGCGCCTTTGAGCGGAATTCCTGCTCGATCATCCCCGAAAGATCATCGCCGGCGTCTTTCATTTCCTTTTTGACCTCTGAGACGGTCCTTTCAGCTTCCTCCCCGTCTTCCCATGCCTCGTCCCAGGCATCATCCATATCGTCCAACGCGTCGTCCCAAGCATCTTCTATTTCTTCCGCCACCTCGTTTTTGACATCTACTATTTCTTCCCTGATATCTTCTGCTACATCAATATCATCTATCCAATGCATCATATAACTATTTTCCAGCCTGCGCACAAATCTCCAGACGCCGCTTTCCCTGTCCATCGCCTTCATCATCCGCCAGCCGCCGCCTGCCGCCCCAATAATGCAGATCACGCCCCCTGTCAGAATCAATACAATGGAAGCCACCAGGCATATCTTTGTAAATTTTTTCATGCTGCTTCTCCTTTCTTCCCATGCAGGATCCGGCTAAATAAGTTTACCACTGTCTTTATCATCCAGGGGAACGCCGTTCCCCACAGCCATACGGTAATCCATATAAAGAACATGGACAACCCCGCTAACAATATTCCCGTGCCAATCAGGCAGAGGCCTACCAACGGAAGGGCAAATAATTCCCCTATCCCAAATCCGATCAATAGCAGGGCGACTACAAAGAGGGCAATCCCCACTGCCGCCGTTCCTACAAACAGCCCTAAAAGTCCTCCCAGAATCCCTATGCCGGCTCCAAAAACCCCCGACAGCGCCGCCACCAGCATCGGCATTGCCAAAATACACAAAATAACGATCAATGCAATCATACCGCCTGATAAACGTTTTTTCTCCTCTTTTTTTACCACCTCGTTTTTCACCTCTTCTTCAAACGCCTCGTTGTGATAACCCGTTTCCGTGAATTCCCCTCCCCTGCCATTGTCATCCAGCCCTTCTTTTATAACCTTGGCTAATTGCTCCGGGGTTCCCATCGCATCCAGCACTTCCTGTTCATTTTCCACTCCGGCGTCGTTTAAATAATCATTGTAATATTGCAACGCTTCCTCCCTTTCGCTTTGGGAAATATCGGAGAGAAGCGCTTCTAACCGCTGCATAAATTCCAACCTATTCATATATAATTCCTCCCTCGAACACTCCGCTTATTTTAGCGGAATATTTTTTCCATTCGCTTTTATATAATGCAAGCTGCACTCTTCCTTTTTCCGTCACCTTGTAGTACCTTCTGTTTCTTCCGGCGCATTCCACATCATAGGCTTCCAGGCATTCGTCCTTCTGAAGCCTGCGCAGCACCGGGTACAAGGTGGATTCAGACACTTCAATAACCTGCCTTACTTCCTGGGTTATCTTATATCCATAAGTTCCTTCCTTATCCTGGGCAACCACTGACAGGACGATCGCGTCCAGCAGCGCTGCTCCTGTGTTAAATACCATATACTTTACTCCTTTTCTGCAATTTGTGATCATCAGTTCATTTTGCTCCATATCCCTGCCTTCGTTTATTTTTATAATATTATACGACGTATATTATCTTTTCTTGATTCATACTATACATCATATAATATTGTTTTGTCAATAAGGAAATTTAATAATTTAAAAAAAAATAAGCTGCCGCTTTAACGAATAAAAATCCGCAAAGCAACAGCCCCCTTACAGAGACGCAAATCCGGATAAAGAATGCCCGCATTTTGGGCATTTCTCGGTGTGAAAAAGAGTCTTCGTCAATTTATGCCCGTCTGACGACGGAATTTCCTATAAGGATTCGGGTGTCAAAAGGCCCATCCGGCGGCCCTGTCCGGCAGATGGCGCAAAAGATTTGTGCGCGCTCGCGCCGGAGCGCGGCTACAACTGCAGGAACATTCGGTAAATACTTGTACAATCCGCCAGTTCGGGATGGAAGGAAACCCCAATCTGGTTTTTGTACCGTACTGCTACGATGCGGCCGTCTATTTCAGCCAGTATTTCCACCCCTTCCCCGGTTTCCTCAATATAAGGGGCGCGTATAAAGACCATGGGAATGGTACCAAGCCCTTTGAATTCCGCTTCTGTCCGGAAACTGCCAAGCTGCCTCCCATAGGCGTTTCTTTTTACCGTTATGGGCATCGTCGCAAGATGAGGCGTCTCTCCACCGGATAGGTTTTCCGCCAAAAGAATGAGTCCGGCGCAAGTACCGAGGACGGGAAGGCCTCCCTGTATTTTCTCCTTTAATATAGAAAAAAGATTATAATCCCTGAGAAGTTTCCCCATAACGGTACTTTCCCCGCCCGGAAGGATAATCGCATCAAAATCCCGGTAAACATCCTTTTCCTGACGGATTTCCATACATTCCATCCCCATGTTCCTCAACATTCGTTCATGCTCCACAAAAGCCCCTTGCAAGGCAAGCACTGCTACTTTCATCATTTACCACGCTCCGCCATCAATAATTCAATTTCATTTTCGTTGATCCCAACCATTGCCTCCCCCAAATCTTCCGACAACTGCGCCAACATGGCGGCATCTTTATAATTTGTCACCGCTTTTACAATGGCTGCCGCCCGTTTACCGGGATTGCCTGATTTAAAAATGCCCGAACCCACAAATACCCCTTCCGCGCCAAGCTGCATCATCAACGCGGCATCCGCCGGGGTGGCGATCCCTCCCGCCGCAAAGTTGACCACAGGCAGCTTATGGTTCTCATGCACATATAATACCAGATGATATGGAACTTGTAGTTCTTTTGCCGCCTGATACAATTCGTCTTTCCTAAGAGCGGTGATTTCCGCTATCTGTTTGTTCATTTTTCTCATATGCCGTACCGCCTGTACGATATCCCCTGTTCCCGGTTCTCCCTTCGTACGGATCATGGACGCCCCTTCTGCAATCCGCCGCAAAGCTTCCCCTAAATCCTTCGCACCGCAGACAAACGGTACGCTAAATCCCTCTTTATCAATATGATACACATCATCCGCCGGGGAAAGCACCTCGCTTTCATCAATATAATCGATCTCAATCGCTTCCAGGATCCGGGCCTCCGCAAAATGCCCGATACGGCATTTTGCCATAACCGGAATGGAAACGGCCTGCTGAATTTCCTTTATCATTTTCGGATCGCTCATTCTGGCTACTCCTCCTGCAGCCCGGATATCCGCAGGGATTTTTTCCAATGCCATAACAGCGCAGGCCCCCGCTTCCTGGGCGACCTTAGCCTGCTCCGGGGTCGTTACATCCATAATAACCCCTCCTTTCAACATTTGCGCCAATTGTTTATTCAATTCATATCTTTCATTCATCTTTCTTTCCTCCCTTACCGGATTTTTAATTACCATCATTATATTCACATCTGTACATATGAAAAGGTGCAATTTTAGTTTTTTTAACCATGCCACTTTTCATTAATCCAATATGCCTTGCCGGCCGCAGCATATTTGACCCTCGCGGCATTCGTTAAATAGCCATGCAGGCATGGCTATTTTCCCCATTGCCCGCGGGAATCAAGATTAGAGTTTTTGACTTATTTGTTGTATTTTTCTTTCGGAAGGGTTACAATAAAAATAACTGTCGGGTTTTATACCCGCAAGAAAAATAAACTATCAATGAAAAGCTGCTTATATCGCGGCACAGAAACGGGGGTATAAAATGAAGACAAGATATGAAAGAGCCTCTTTAATCGTAGATGCAGAACAATATGAACTTGGCAAAGGAATGGAAGACGGTTTTGAACTGTACACCAAGGTTGTGACGAACGGCTGGATCAGCCACGATAATCTGGTTCAGTTTACCAGGCCGGACGGCGCTGTTGTATGTCCATTTATCCGCAATAGACGGGGGATTATCTTTATCCGCGAAGGGGATTATATTATAACGGAAGGGGATCACGAACGGCACGTATGCGGCGCCGACAAATTTTCCAAACGTTTTATGCCGGTAAAAGAATAATCAACTACCCCTATAAAAGATTTTTGGCATCCTAAACTCATTTCAGAAGAAAGAGATATCCATATTTATGAAACCTATGTCCGGACGCCCAGATAAAAATTTTATTCTTGAATGCTGCGTAGACAGCGTGGAATCTGCGCTTCAGGCGGAAAAAGGCGGCGCCGACCGTTTAGAACTCTGTTCCAATCTGGTCATCGGCGGCACCACTCCCACTCTGGCTTTATTCCGACAGATAAGGGAACATACCGATATCCGCATCCATGTGTTGCTCCGTCCACGTTTTGGCGATTTTCTGTATACAAAGCACGAACTTCAAATCATCGCTAAGGAAATTGACATATTCCGCAAGGCCGGAGCCGAAGGCATAGCCATTGGATGCCTTAATCCCGACGGCAGTCTCAATTGTGAGGCAATGCGTTTTCTGATAAACCAAGCCGGTCAAATGAGCATTACATTGCACAGGGCTTTTGATATGTCAAAAGACCCTTTTCAAACATTAGAATTTGCAAAAGGATTGGGCATCCACACTATTCTTACCTCCGGCTGCCAGGCTTCCTGCATCCATGCCGTTGACTTATTAAGACAATTAGATGAAAAGTCCAATGGACAGATTACCATTATGGCCGGAGCCGGCGTTCAGGAATCTTCCATAAAAATATTGCGTGAACAAACAAACCTCACCGCTTTCCATATGTCGGGCAAAAGAATCAAGAGCAGCGGGATGCAATTCCGCAACCCCAACGTCTCCATGGGCCTGCCCGGCATGGATGAATATGAAATATGGGAAACCGATGCCGACGCCGTAGCCGCTGTAAGGAAGCTGCTGTGAAAAACCAACAACGCCTCTGCAGACAGCAGGGCGTCAATTTGTAACGCCAACATGTCAATAACATGTTGGCGTTACCTTTCAAAGCCCTATTTTTCCATTTTCCAGAAATAAGCGCTGTAAGGCGGAAGTTCGCTGCCTCCGCCAAAATCATGCGTTTCTTTGCTGATCAAGTCGACTGCCGTACCGCATCCTGCATCAAAATGCGCCACATAACTTTCCCCATCCGCATTAATGGCAACCAAAACCCTCTCATGATCCGTCTTTCTCTCAAAGATACATTGCTTATTTGTCAGGACTACCGAACGGAAAGCCCCATAGTTCAAAGCTTCCGAATCTTTCTTTGCCTCTGCAAGCCTGGAAATAAATTCCGTCAATTCATTAAAGACAGGTCCTTCAAAACAAGCCCGGAGCGCCGGGTCCCCCTCTCTTTTATCCGCCTTCGCCCCCCATTCACTCCCATAGTACACACATGGGATCCCGGGCATGCCAAAGCAAAGCGCATAAATAAGAGGCAAATGTTTTTCATTCGTCAATATGCTGGCAATCCTCGACACATCATGGTTATCCACAAAAGACAAAAGATGCCTGCCCTTATACAACGTCCAGTTCTCCGGCCCGAACTGACGCAGCAGGGAATGATTGATTTCAAACATATTCATACTGTTAAAGCTGGAATAAAGCCCTTTATAGCATTCATAATTTGTTGCTGAATGCAGCATCCCGTCATTCATCATCTGGTTATAATCCCCATGAAGCATCTCCCCTACCAGGAAAAAGTCTTCTTTCAGCCCATCCGTAAACGCCCTCAGCCTCCGGACAAAATCATGATCCAGGCAATAAGCCACATCCAGCCTCAGCCCGTCAATCGCAAACTCATCTATCCAGAAACGGATACTGTCGAAAATATGCTGGATAACCTCTTCATTCTTAAGGTTCAGCTTTACCAAATCATAATTCCCTTCCCATCCTTCATACCAAAGGCCGTCATTATAATTGGAATTCCCTCCCAGATTAATGTGGAACCAATTTAAATAAGGGGAATGCTCCCTGTTTCTCACCACATCCTGAAACTGGGCAAATCCTCGCCCCACATGATTAAACACCCCGTCCAACACCACGCGGATCCCATTCTCATGTAGCTTAACGCACACTTCTTTAAAATCATCGTTACTTCCTAACCTACAGTCAATCTTCTTATAATCCCGCGTATTATATCCATGAGTATCCGATTCAAACACCGGTGAAAAATAAACCGCATTCGCACCCAGCTCCTTTATATGGGGAATCCAGTCCAATACCTTCCGTATCCGCGGCTCTTCTTTCCCATCGTTTTCAAAAGGCGCCCCGCAGAATCCCAACGGATAGATCTGATAAAAAACACTTTCATATGCCCACATTCAATTGTTCCTCCTAATTTCAATATATTTTTCCTTATACTGTAATGCATACCAGCAAAACAATACCCTGGCCGTTTCAATTCCCTCTCTATTCTACCACACAACTTTCTGATTTTATAGGAAAACTTTCATCCGGTTTTTGACTATTTCAGTATTTTTGCAATTTTCCATATAGTCAACTTGCAAAAACCGTTCACCTTGTTTACTGATTAAATTTTTATTTTTCTGACAGTATTCCAAAAGAAATCCCCAAAATCCACAAAGTTATCCACATATGACACATATGTCATATGATATGACTCTTAAATCAGTTCCCTTAAAAAATGATGTCACTTACTTTCATTTCCGCCTTTCCAAATCAAATTGCTAATGCTATACTATTTATATTCCGTAAACGCGTACTCTGCCAAATGAGATTGCCGGACAAACCTTTTTATACTCCGCAGCCACTTGGCTCATTGTCCGCAGGAAGCAAATAAGAAAAAGGAGAATGGATAAATGCTGAAAATCGGCTCCCACGTAGGGATGAAAGGAAAAGAGATGATGCTTGGCTCCGCCAAAGAAGCCTCCTCTTACGGGGCAAATACTTTTATGATTTTTACCGGCGCACCCCAGAACACAAAACGCAAACCAATCACAGAGCTGAAGATTGATGAGGCTTGGGAATATATGAACGCTCACGGCATCTCCGAACCGGTCATCCATGCCCCATATATTATCAACCTGGGAAACAGCATCCATACGGAAACATATACGCTGGCGGCAGAATTCCTTGCTGCGGATATGGAGCGCGCCGCTGCAATGGGGAGCCATACGCTGGTACTCCACCCCGGTTCCCATGTAGGCGCCGGAGCGGATACCGGCATCCGGCAGATTGCCCGGGGCTTAAATGAAGTCCTGTCCAAAAACAGCCCCTGCCACATCGCCTTAGAAACAATGGCCGGGAAAGGTTCCGAAATCGGCAGGAATTTTGAAGAACTGGCCGCCATTTTCGACCAAGTGGTTTATAACGACAAACTCCGTATCTGTCTGGACACCTGCCATATGCACGATAGCGGATACGATATCGTACACGATTTTGACGGAGTGATCGAAAAACTGGACAGGCTTATTGGAAAAGATAGAGTATCGGTAATCCATGTCAATGACAGCAAGAATCCATGCGGAGCCGGGAAAGACAGACACGCCAATATCGGGAAAGGATATATCGGCTTGGAAGCCCTCTATGCCATCGTCCACCACCCCGATTTCGCCGACGTCCCCAAAATACTGGAAACGCCCTATTGCCCTTTGGCGGACAACCCCTCCAAAACAGCGCCGCCATACAAAGAAGAAATCGCCATGCTTAAAAAGGCGTCTTCGACACTTCATGAAGGATCTTCTGTCCTTCGTCAATTTATGTCCGTCTGACGACGGGCTTTCCTATAAGGATTCGGGCGGCAAAAGGCCCATCTTTTCACAGCCATTCATCCCAAAATCGTTCGATGCGCTTCGCCACCCGGTCCGCCGTCACCGTTTCAAACTCTTCCCAACCCTTTGGGAACATTTGCCGATAAGGCCGGGTTAAGAAACGCTGGTCTAAAAGCGCGATCACACCCACATCCTCCGCTGTACGGATGACGCGTCCGGCCGCCTGTAATACCTTATTCATTCCCGGATAACGATAAGCAAAATCAAACCCGTTTTCCCCTGCTTCATCAAAATAATCCTTCAAGATTTCCCTTTCATTGCATACTTGCGGAAGGCCTGTCCCCACAATGACAGCCCCTATTAAGCTGTCGTTTTTCAGATCAATCCCCTCGCTGAAGATCCCTCCCAGGACGCAAAAACCAAGCAGGCTTTTTTCCCCCTCTTCCGGGGGCAATCCCGGCATACCTCTCACAGACGGGGCCTCTTCCATCCCTCTTGACGATAATGACCGGTTACGGGCGGCAAAACGCTGCAGGAATCCTTCCCGGGCCTTTTCATCCATACCTCCTTCCTGCACAAGGCACTCCATCCTTCCTTCTTCTGCAAAATCCTTCATAAATACTTCATAAATCTGCTGCAGGAAAGCATGGGAAGGGAAAAAAATCAGATAATTCCCATGTCGGTTTTTTACAATTTCATAAATATATAATGCAATATGGTAAAACTCCTCTTCCGTCCTTCGGCTGTACTTACTGGTCACATCGCTCCCAATCAGTAACTTTTTACGCCTTGGGTCAAAAACCGGCTGGGCATATACTTCGTAATCCCCTTCTTCCGCCCCCAGCAAAGACTTATAATATCCAATCGGAAGCAAGGTCGCGGAAAAAAGGATGGCGCTCCGGCCTTTTTTCATGCACTCCCGTAAATTTAAAGAAGGATTGACGCAAAATAATTTCAAGATAAAACTTCCGTCTCCCCTCATCTCCGAATATGTCACGTAATTTTCATCCATCTTCTCATACATATCCAGAAAATGCGAAACCTCAAAATAGAAATCCAACACCCTGGCACGGATTTCTTTCGTATGGACGATATCCTGCCCGTCATGCTCCTCCAGATAAGTTTCCATAGAAGAATGCAGCCGCCGCAGCGCCACGACAAAAGATTCGATATCTTCTTCCAGACAATAAGTCACACATTCCCTTTTTAATGCAAGAAGCTCCCTGTTGCATTTTTCCAGCCGCTGTCCCATTTTACCGTCCAGTTCCCTGACCTCTTTTTTTAACTTAAGGAAATCCTCCTTGCACATAACTGCGCTATACATTTCCCTTCCCCGCTCCACCAAGTTATGCGCCTCATCAATTAAAAAAATATATTCTCCTCTTGCATTCTCCGAAAAAAAACGTCTCAAATACGCATGGGGATCAAATACATAATTGTAGTCACAAATAACGGCATCCGAAAATAAGCTCATATCCAGACACATTTCAAAAGGACAGACCATATGTTTCCCGGCATATTCTTCCACCTTTTCCCTACTAAAATTATCCAAATGAGTCAACATATCATAAATGGCATCATTGATCCTGTCATAATGTCCTTTGGCATATGGGCAGTAATCCGGGTTGCATTCCGACTCTTCCATAAAACATATTTTGTCCTTTGCAGTCAATATTACGGTCTTGAAATTCAATCCTTTCTCCCGCAATATCCGAAACGTATGATCCGCCACCGTCCTTGTGATCGTCTTTGCCGTTAAGTAAAAAATCCTCTCCCCCTTCCCCTCCCCTACCGCTTTGACGGAAGGAAAGACGGTTGACAATGTCTTTCCCACCCCTGTAGGGGCCTCGATAAATAATTTCTTTTTATGATATATCGTCTGATATACATAAGTAACCAAATTTCTCTGCCCTTCCCTGTAAGGAAAGGGAAATTGCAGTTGTTTAATGGATTCCTGCCGTTTTTTCTTCCACCAAAACTGGAAATCCGCCCATTTCCGGTACTTCTCCATTACATCCCCGAACCACTCCTCCAATTCCCGGAACGTATAATCATAATGAAAATACTTGATCTGCTCGCTGTCAATATTGCAATAGGTCATCCTTACCCTGATTCCATCCAGTTTTTCCTTCTCTGCATAAATATAGGCATAACATTTCGCCTGAGCCAAATGCACATCCACCGGTTTTTTCAGCTTCTTCAACTCTTTATAAGTTCCCTTTATCTCATCTATCGTAACCGTATATTCCGGCTTTTCCGGCTCTTCCATCTCCTGATCCGCAAGAAAAAACGATTCCGCATAAACCTTTTTATCCGTATCAACCATGATCCCATCCGCCCGGCCCTCTATCATCACCAGATATTCTTCCGTTTCATATCGATATTTTAAAGCTACTTCCGCATGATACCCCGCCCCCATCCTTTTTTGGATCATTCGGTGGATTCTCCCGCCTTCCAGCATAGCATTCTCAGGCATAGCTGCTTTCCTATTATCAATATTTCCCGAACGCAGTACAAATTCCACCAGATTGCGTACGGAGATATGTATTTCCGCCTTCACTGCCATATTTTTTCCCATCTTTCCTGAAATAAACTGATAAAACCAAACTTTCTGCGGCTGCGGCCACCTTCCCTCTTGCACACCGTACGCATCCTCCCGGAGTTTTTTTGCATCATAGGATCCGGGTGTTAAAAGGCCCATCCGGCGGCCCCGTCCGGCAGATGGCACACTAGATTTGTGCAAAC
>CAOKPU010000073.1 GCA_948470755.1 uncultured Lachnospiraceae bacterium
TTTTGCTTTCCGAGGCTCATCGGAATGTCCCGTGCAACAGAGTGCGCACAAATCTAGTGTGCCATCTGCCAGACGGGGCCGCCGGATGGGCCTTTTGACACCCGAATCATCATAGAAAATTGCAGGGCAATTTCCTATGATACGAAAAAAATGTCCCAAAATAATTTGGAACATCTTCGTTCAAGATATCTTATTCATATTGGAAGGTTGCCCTTCACTTTCTATAAGATACTCTACTTTCTGCAAAATTGCAACCCCCAATTTTATTTTTTTACAAATTCTGCAAGACAGATATCCTTTTACCTGCTTTTCATCCTAAGGATATCGCCTATCGCTGCCTTGTCCGTCAACCCTGCAAACAGAGTCTGCTTCGGATGAGGCGCTGATCCTACCGCTTCCCCCTCTTCCGTCGTTAAAGAAAGTACTTTTGCCTTTATATTCCTTCCGTCCGGCTTCATAATCTCCAACTCATCGCCTACACAAAATTTATTCCTCTGGCTTATCTTAGCACTTCCTTTTCCATCTATCCCTTCTACTGTGCCAAGGTATATATATTCATTTACATACGTATTGGAATCATAAATCTGTGTTTCCTCATCCGGCTTTCCAAAATAAAACCCTGTAGTAAACTGCCGATAAGTGCATTTTGAAATCTCCGCCTTATACCACTCCATGCTTTCACGATATTTTTCTTCCGATTCCAGATAGTCGTCAATTGCTTTCCGATACGTCCTGGCCACTGTGGCCACATATAAGGCTGTCTTCATCCTGCCCTCTATTTTAAAACTATCAATGCCTGCATCCACCATTTCCGGTATATGCCCTATCATACAAAGATCTTTGGAATTAAAGATATAAGTCCCCCTTTCATTTTCATACACCGGAAAGAATTCGCCCGGCCGTTTTTCTTCCATCACCGCATATTTCCAGCGGCAAGGATGGGTACAGGCCCCCTGATTCGCATCCCTGCCCGTAAAATAACTGCTCAACAAGCATCTTCCCGAATAGGAGATACACATTGCCCCATGGATAAAGCTTTCGATCTCCAATTCTTCGGGGATATTCTTCCTGATCTCCCTAATCTCTTCCAAAGAAAGTTCCCTTGCCGAAACAACGCGTTTCGCCCCCTGCCCATACCAGAAGCGGAATGTCTCATAATTCGTATTATTGGCCTGTGTGGAAATATGAATATCAATTTCCGGGCATATCCTTCTTGCCATTACAAACATTCCGGGGTCTGCAATAATTAACGCATCCGGCTTCAAAACCTTCAGCTCTTCAAAATATTCCTCCGCTCCCGCCAGATCCCCGTTATGTGCCAATATATTCGCTGCCACATGGACTTTTACCCCGTGCGCATGGGCGTAAAGGATCCCTTCCCCCATCTCTTCTTTACCAAAATTTTTGGCCTTAGCCCTAAGCCCAAACGCTTCCCCGCCGATATATACGGCGTCCGCCCCAAAATTCACCGCCGTTTTCAATACCTCCAGGCTTCCTGCCGGAATTAACAATTCTGGTCTTTTCATAATAATCCTCCATGTCAGAGCAGCATGCTGCGACGACACGCGTCGGAAATTTTAAATTTCCGACTGCGATCAAGGCTATTTGAGGCTCTGACTCAAATAGCCGATTGATAAAATCAGCTATCAAGCTGATTTTTCAATCTATCCCTCCATGTCAGAGCAGCTTGACGCTGACCGCCGCCCCATCCCCTATTTGCAGAATGGCCGTTTCCAATTGTCCGTTATGCTTTAACTCATATAAATAATCCCTCATCCGGGAATGTATCGTGCGGTTGCGCCTTGTCACTGCAAACCTGGATTCTATAATATCCCCGTCCTGAAGCACATTGTCCGATACAAGCAGCCCCCCTGTTTTGAGCAGCCGCAGAATATCGGGCAGGAATCCCAGATACTGGCCCTTTGCAGCATCCATAAAAATAAAATCATAAGCGCCTTCCAGCTCTTTTAAAATCTCAGCCGCATCCCCTTCCAGCAAGGTGATTTCCTTTTCCTTGCCCGCCCTACGGAAATTATCCTTTGCAATAGGGATTCTTTTTTCATATTTTTCTATCGTAGTCACCCTGCATCCTGCAGGCGCATATTCGCTCATAAGAAGTGCAGAAAAACCAACTGCCGTCCCCACCTCAAGAATACTTTCCGGCCTGTGGATTGCCAACAGCAGCTTTAACAGGCTTTGCATTTGAGGGCGGATAATCGGTACATTAGTCCTTCTGCACTCATCTTCTATTTTATTCAATAATTCCGTATTACCCTTGTCCAGTGAATTGATATAGGCGCTGACCCTGTCTTCCGTCATCATGTTTATTCCGCCTCTCCTCCGTCCGGCACGGGTTCAGAGCTTTCCGTTCCCGTTTCTTCGCTTTCTGCAGGCCCTCCATTTTCCGCTCCATCCGCCTCGGAGACCTCGTCTGTTTTGGCGGATGTTTCTGCCTGCTCGGATTCTTCGCTCTCTTCCGATGCCTCCACCGACATCACAGCCAACATTTCTTCCGCCGTCATGTCACTGCTTAATTCATATATCCCGGGCTTTATTTTGCCATGGTAACCCAACAGCAGCTCCTGCAGGTAAAACAATCTGGCATCCTTGATCATCCCTTTTTCTTCCAGCACCGTACCGATTTCCATAACGGAAGCTTCCCCGGTTACCGAAATACTGATCACTTTTGCCGCCTCTTCACCAGAAACCGGCTGTTCGGCAAAAATGCGGTAGCCGAACTCATATGCCTGCATGGCATATTTATAAGTATACGTTACCACTACTATGATCAAAAAAATCTTAACCGCCGTATCCAGTGCGGTCCCTATCAACCCTTTCACGCTCATACCGGCAATACCCCTTTCGTTCCTTAGCATACCGCAGTTGTGCCTACGCTGTCCTGCCGCTTTCGCCCTCCGCTTTATCTATTGAAAATCAATCTCATCCCATATCATTTCATTGATTTCCTGCATCATTCTGCAGAAGCATAACTCCGCCGCCAAAAAATCATCGACCAGAGGAATTGCCCTAACATCTTCAAATTCCTTTTCCAGCTCTTCCAAACGCTCTATATAATCCCTGCCGTCTTCCGTGTTCTGTATCATATAATTCTTCTGCCGGAATTCATTCACTTTTTCATACAGCTTCGGCTCGTCCTTGATCTGCTCCAACTGAACCCTGTAGTCCTTAAACTCCTGGGATTCTTTTATTTCATGAATAAAATCCATCACCGCACGATACATATGCCCTTCCGTCATAGCCTTCCTCCGCCGGCGCCTGCCGCTAAACCTCCATAATAATAGGCAATATCATCGGCCTGCGCTTCGTTTTCTTCCATACGTATTCACCAAGGGAATCTTTGATACCGCCTTTGATCTTCCCCCAATCGCTGATCCCTTTGTCCAGGCAGCCATGTACCGATTCATCCACAATCTGTCTGGCCTCTTCCATCAGCTCGTCCGATTCGCGGACATAAACAAATCCTCTGGACACGATATCCGGCCCCGATACCAATTGGTCGGAATACCCGTCCAACGCCAATACCACAATAAGAATACCATCTTCCGCGAGGTGTTGTCTATCCCTAAGGACAATATTGCCCACATCCCCCACTCCAAGGCCGTCTACCAGGATCCCTCCTACTGGTACTTTCCCGGTTACTTTCGCCTCTTCTTTATCCAACTCCAGCACATCCCCGGACATCAGGATAAATATATTTTCCTTTGGTATGCCCAATTCCTTTGCCAGCTTTGCCTGTGCTTTCAAATGCTTGTACTCCCCATGCACCGGAATGGCGTATTTAGGGTGAAGCAGGGAATACATTAATTTTATCTCCTCCTGGCAGGCATGGCCTGATACATGGACGTCCTGGAAAATCACATCCGCCCCTTTTACCAGAAGCTTATTGATCACATTTGTCACGGTCTTCTCATTCCCGGGTATCGGGTTGGAAGAAAAAATAACCGTATCCCCCGGCCCTATGGAAATCTTCTTATGAATGTCTCCCGCCATACGGCTTAACGCAGCCATGCTCTCTCCCTGGCTTCCCGTTGTAATGATAACCGTCTTTTCGTTCGGATAATTTTTCAACTGTTCAATATCGATCAACGTCTTGTCCGGGATTTCCAGATAGCCAAGGGTGGTTGCGGTTTCAATAATATTGACCATGCTGCGCCCTTCCACCACTACCTTCCTGCCGAATTTATAAGCCGAATTAATGATCTGCTGTACTCTGTCCACATTAGAAGCAAATGTCGCGATGATAATCCTCGTATCTTTATGTTCTGTAAAAAGGGTATCAAACGTCTTTCCCACCGTCCGTTCCGACTGGGTAAATCCCGGACGTTCCGCATTGGTGCTGTCGCACATCAGCGCCAGTACCCCTTTCTTCCCAATCTCCGCAAACCTCTGCAGATCAATAGCATCGCCGAATACAGGCGTATAATCCACCTTAAAATCTCCCGTATGGACTACCGTTCCCGCCGGGGAATAAATCGCAAGCGCTGCGGCATCCACGATACTATGGTTCGTTTTTATAAACTCAATCCTGAACTGCCCCAGATTAATGGACTGTCCGAATTTAATAACCTTCCTTTTTGTATTCCCCGTCAGGTTATGTTCGTTCAGTTTATTTTCGATAATTCCCATCGTCAGCTTTGTGGCATAAATAGGCACATTAATATCCCTTAAAACATAAGGCAAAGCCCCGATGTGGTCTTCATGTCCATGGGTAATAATAAAGCCTTTTACTTTTTCCACATTTTCCTTCAGATATGTTATGTCCGGTATTACCAAATCAATCCCGAGCATATCATCATCCGGAAATGACAGCCCGCAGTCAACCACAATAATACTGTCTTCATATTCGAAGGCAGTAATGTTCATACCAATCTGCTCCAAACCACCTAAAGGGATAATCCTAAGCTTGGAAGCATTTTCAATTTCTTTTTTCTTCAATCAATTTTCCTCCACATTCTGCACAATGCCCGTAGAGCTTCACTTCATGATCTACCACATGGAATCCGGTAGTTTCCGTAATCTTATCCTCTAATTCTTCAAGAAGATCGTCTTTAAAAGATATTACTTTACCACAGCTTACGCAAATCAGGTGATGGTGATGGTGTTTTTCCGTACCCAGCCCCATATTACTGATTTCATAACGGACAAACCCGTCGTCCAAATTGATGCGGTCAATTAAATGCAGCTCTAAAAGCAGTTGTATCGTTCTATAAACAGTAGCAAGTCCTATCTCGGGATAGCCTGCTTTTACCATTTCATAAATCTCTTCTGCCGTCAAATGTTTATCGGGGGACGAAGCAAGGGCTTCCAGCACCAGCAGCCTCTGGTTGGTGATTTTTAATCCGTTATCTTTTAACAATTGCTTAAATTCTTCCCTGCCTACCGCCATTTTCCCCATTCCTTCCTTTATTTCAGGAAAGTTCTATATCCTCCAGCATACTTTCAAAAACCGATGCCACCGCCGCCAGTTCGGTTTCGTCCTCCACAATTTCATAAACCGCCTCTTTATCTTCGGAAGCCGAAACATCTTTCAAAATCAGGGCGTCCCCATCCCCTTCTTCTTCCTCCGTCACAAGGATATATGATATCCCTCCCAGCTTCGTCTGCTCCAAGGCATAAAATTCGACCGGAACCCCTTCTTCCGGTTCAAAGATCAATTTTTCCACTAAACATTCTCCTTATTTTTCCTGTTATCCAGATACCCTTGCAAAATAAAACATGCAGCAATCTTATCGACATGTTTTTTCCTGTTTTCCCTCCGGATGCCGGCCTCCATCATCGCTCTGTTTGCCGCGACGGTGGTAAGCCTCTCATCCCATAAAGAAACAGGTATGCCTGTCCTGCGTTCCAGCTTATCCTTGAACTCCATAGTCAATTGAACGCGCTCCCCCAAAGAGTCGTTCATATTCTTCGGCAGCCCAAGCACAATTTCCTCTATTTCGTATTCCAAAATCAGCGCTTCGATCCTGGCCAATGTTCTCCTGAGTTTATTTTCTTCTTTTCGTTCTATGATTTCAATGCCCTGCGCAGTAATAAGGAGCGGGTCGCTAATTGCCACCCCTACTGTTTTCGAGCCAAAATCCAAGCCCATAACCCGCATGGATACTCTCCTTGTCCGTCAATTATTTTATTTCCAATGCTTTGCTGCAATATATTTGGTCAAAAGCTCCTCCACCAGTTCATCTCTCTCGACTTTCATAATAAGGCTCCTGGCGCTTTTATGGCTTGTAATATAGGTCGGATCCCCAGACATGATGTATCCTACAATCTGGTTTACCGGATTGTATCCCTTCTCTGTCAAAGCTTCATATACCGTCGTCAAAACTACCTCCACCCCTGTTTCCGGTTCTGTCTCAACGCTGAAAAATTGTGTGTTTTCTAAATTCCGCATATCGTCACGCCCTTATCCCTTGTTGCTGTATCTTTTCCGTCATTCCCCATCATATTTATACTTAAACCCATCTTACTCTATTTTGAAAAAAATTTCAAGCCTACTCAAGCAACATCATATCATCAGACAAAAAACCAATGACTTTTCCGGCAAATATCTCATTGGATAAAGATTTTTCCGACATTTTTGCCACTTTTATATATTGCCTCGTATGACCTACCTGAAACCGCCGCCCTTCTATATTTTTTTCTTCCTCGAACAAGGCCTCCTGCTCCTGTCCCAGGAAACCTTTCCTGTATTCTATAGAATGCCCCTTTCCCATGGAAATAAGGAGATTGCTCCTCGCCGTCTTAATCCCATCCGCCACTTGATGTTCCATGGACGCTGCCCGTGTGCCTTTTCTTTTGGAATATTTGAATATATGCATTTCGTAAAACTTTATTTTTTCCAGAAATGCCGTCGTCTCGGCAAATTCCGCTTCCGTTTCTCCGGGAAATCCGACAATGACATCCGTTGTTATTGCAGGGTTTTCAAAATAATCCCGCAGGATTCCCACTTTTTCAAAGTATTCCCCGGTTGTATACCGCCTATTCATGCGCCTTAACGTAGCATCGCATCCGCTTTGCAGCGAGAGATGGAAATGAGGGCAAAGCTTTGGCAGGCTCCTCAATTTTTTCGCAAATCCCTCCGTAACAATACCTGGTTCCAGTGAACCAAGGCGTATCCGCCTGATCCCTTCTATCGCATGGATGGCCTGAATCAATGACGTCAGATCCCTTCCTCCCCGATCCGTGCCATAGGAGCTGATATGGATCCCTGTCAGCACAGCTTCTTTACACCCTCCCTCCGCCAGCCCCCGGATCTCATTTAAAATATCCTCTTCCTTCCGGCTCCTGACCCGCCCTCTGGCATAGGGGATAATGCAGTAAGAACAAAACTGGTTGCATCCATCCTGAATCTTAATATAAGCCCGGGTATGGCCGGATGTCCCCTTTAGGCGCATCTCTTCAAATTCGTTTGTTTTCCCAATATCAATAATGGCTTCTCCCGCTTCCTTCTCCTTCAGGAACTTTTCCAATATCTCCACTAAGTCCTTCTTTTTGTTATTTCCAACGGCCAAATCAACCCCGGCTTCTTTCAATGCTTCCTCTCCGCCGGTCTGTACATAACATCCTACTGCCACCACGATAGCTTTGGGGTTTCTCTTTTTTGCCTTGTGCAGCATCTGCCTGCTTTTCCTGTCCGCAATATTCGTAACCGTACATGTATTTACAATATAAATATCTGCCTCTTCATCAAATGATACAATTTTGTAGCCTTTTTCTTGTAACATTTGTTGCATCACATCCATTTCATACCCGTTGACTTTACATCCCAGGTTGTGCAACGCTACATTTTTCATAGCATTCCTTTCCATTTTTGTTGTGTTTTAGCATTGACTTTTACCCCTTTACCCTTTAATATTGAAGCAGAAGGTATGAAAAATTAAGGAGGTAAAAAACCGATGAAAACAGTTCAGATTTCTCTAAATTCTATTGATAAGGTAAAATCTTTTGTAAACGATATTACAAAATTCGATTATGATTTCGATCTGGTGTCCGGCAGATACGTTATTGACGCAAAGTCGATCATGGGCATCTTCAGCCTGGATTTATCGAAACCGATTGACTTGAATATCCATGCGGAAGATAATGCGGAACAAGTACTTAATATATTAAAACCTTATTTAATTTAAGGATTATCTGTACATGAATATTTGTAGGAAGGTTACAGTCCAGCCTGACGGCTGAACTGTAATTTTTTCGGGAAACTACCGTTATCGCGATTACTGATGAACGATGATCAGTTCGTCGTTTTTCAAAGCAGTTTCCATCAGCCCGTCTATTTTTTCCTCCAGATTCTTTTCATGACGACGGATGATATCAAGGTTTGGCTTAGTTACAGGATGCTTGGCCACAAAGATAGTGCAACAGTCCTCAAAAGGAAGGATGGAAGTTTCATAAGTATCAATTTTTTCAGCGATATCCACAATTTCCATCTTATCGAACCCAATTAAAGGGCGGTATACCGGAAGAGTGCATACTTCATTGGTCGCCGCTAAACTGTGCATCGTCTGGGAAGCCACCTGCCCGATGCTCTCCCCCGTAATAAGGCCCAGACATTCTGTTTCCCTCGCAATATGTTCCGCAATGCGCATCATATAGCGGCGCATAATAATCGTCAATTCATCATGAGGGCATTTTTCATAAATATAAAGCTGGATATCAGTAAAATTGATTACATGCAGATAAATCGGCCCCGTATAACGCGATACCAGCCTTGCCAAATCCACCACCTTTTGTTTTGCACGCTCACTGGTATAGGGCGGGGCATGAAAATACACCGCATCAATCTTCACCCCCCGTTTCGCTATCATATAACCCGCCACCGGGGAATCAATGCCTCCTGATAAAAGAAGCATAGCCTTTCCGCCGGTCCCCGCCGGCATCCCTCCCGGCCCCGGGATCACCTGGGAATAAATATATATCTTTTCCCGTATTTCTATATTGAGCATGATATCCGGCGTATGCACGTCCACTTTCATTTCGGGATAAGCATCCAGCACAATGCTGCCGATTTCACTGTTAATCTCCATGGAATTGAGCGGATAATTTTTTCTGGCTCTTCTGGCATTGACTTTAAAAGCCATATTTCCCCCGGGATGGGCTTCGCCTATGTATTTTACTACGGCCTGTCCTAATTTTTCAAACCCTTCGTCCTCCACATAGACTACCGGACAGATTCCGGAGATCCCGAAGACAGTTTTCAGATTATCCACAACTTCCTCAAAATCAAAATCCGTCAATGCCTCTACATAAATCCTTCCCTGCGTGCGAGTTACCTTAAATTCCCCGTCACATCTTCTTACCGCATATTTAATCTGCTGCACCAAAGCATCTTCAAATAAATAACGGTTCTTTCCCTTTACGCCTATCTCTGCATATTTTATCAAAAAAGCTGTAAACATTTTTCTGCCTTTCCGCCGCTTGGCGCTTATTTTCCCTATTCCTTTTTGAACAATGGGCCAAATGCCTGCCTTTCCGCCGCTTGGCCCATTGCCCGCAGGAATCAATGTCTTGCGTACTTACGCAGCATTGGTATTATATCATACATCGCCTGCAATGTATAATCTATTTCTTCTTCTACAGTAAATACCGACAGGCTGAAACGGATCGTGGACTCCAATAAATCCTTTTCCACCCCGATCGCCTTTAACGTTGCGGAAGGCTGAGGTTTGCGGGCGGAGCAGGCGCTTCCTGCCGATACATAAATCCCTCTGTCTTCCAGCGCATGGAGCAGTACTTCGCTGCGGACTCCCCGGACAGATACACTGATAATATGGGGAGCCGATTCCCTTCCTGTATAACCGTTTATTTTTACGTGTTCTATTTTTGTCACGCCGTCAATAAACTTTTGTTTTAAAGCGTAAATCCTGTCTATATCCATATCCAGATCCGCATACATCATCTCTGCCGCCTTTGCCAGCCCGGCTATCCCAGGCACATTCTCCGTTCCGGAGCGCAGGTTATTCTGCTGCCCGCCGCCGTAAATAATCGGTTTTATCTTAACTTTCCCGTTCACATACAAAAAACCGGCCCCTTTCGGCCCATGGATCTTGTGGCCGCTGACTGACAAAAGGTCGATATTCATTTTTTTCGGATATATCCTGAACTTTCCAAAACCCTGTACCGCATCTACATGGAAAATGGTACGGGGGTTTATCTTTTTTATCAACGCCCCTGCTTCCGCCACCGGCTGGAGGGAGCCGATTTCATTATTCGTATGCATGATGGACACCAATATCGTATCCTTGCCCATCGCCCTTTGCAGGTCTTCCAACTGTATACATCCCTTACTGTCCACAGGCAGATATGTGACGCGGAAACCTTGCTCCTCCAGATATTTCATCGTCTGCATAACAGCCGGATGCTCGATCATTGTCGTGATCAAATGCCTTCCCGCCCTATGATTGGCCAGGGCGCAGCCGATCAGCGCAATATTGTCCGATTCGGTGCCTCCCGATGTAAAAAGGATTTCTTTTTCGCTTACCTTTAGCAGTTTGGCTATCGTTTCTTTGGCATAACGTGTATAGTTTTCTGCCTGGATCCCTTTTAAATGCAGGCTGGACGGGTTGCCATAATCATTGCACATTATATGCGTCATTAAAGCCGCCACGTCTTCAAAACACTTTGTAGTAGCTGAATTATCCAAATATACTTCCATGTTCCGTCTCCTAACATTATTGTGTTTTCATTTATTACTTGATCGCAACGCTCCATGTACTATTATAATATATGCCTGCTTTGCCGGATGGTAACCCGGCAGGCCGCCCCTTTGCCGTGCAAAACTTTCCCCCTCACTCCAATCGGTACATAATCCATGCCAAAATGGTAAACCCGGCCGTCTCCGTCCTTAGGATACGTCTTCCCATTGTAATGGGATGAAAGCCTGCCGCCTTCGCCTCTTCTATTTCGCTTTCTTCAAAGCCTCCTTCCGGGCCTATGAATATGGCAATGGACTGCCCGGGTCCTAATGATTCTATGATATCCCTCGTCCTATCCATCCCTTCCGCCATTTCGTAAGGGATCAGCCGTATGTCCATGGCGGAGGCATAAGCAAGGGCTTCTTTCATCGTCATTACCTTCCCCACCGCAGGAATGATCTTCCTCCGGCTCTGCTTTGCCGCCGCTTCCGCTATCCCTTGCCAACGCGCAATTTTATTTTTAGCCTTTTTTTCGTCCAATTTCACTACCGCCCGTCTGGCAGCTAACGGTATGATTTCATAGACCCCCAGTTCTACCGCCTTTTGGACGATCAACTCCATCTTATCCCCTTTCGGCAGCCCCTGAAAAAGATATATCCTGGACGACAGCTCCATATCCGCTTCTTTCACAAAGCGTACCCGGCAGATGACTTCACCCTCATCAAATCGTTCAATACCGCAGCGATACTCCTTGCCGTCCACGCCATTGCTTACCGACAATTCTTCCCCTGTTTTCATCCGGAGGACGTTTTTTATATGATTAACATCGCTTCCGGTTATTTTTACCTCATTTCCTTGTATCTGTGAAGGCTCCACAAAAAAATTGTACATATTTCCCATGCCTCCGATTCCTATAAGGAGAAAGGTTTTCGGGCCGTAATGCAGACCCACTCGCCCTGGTAAGTGATCTCAAGGATTTCCATTCCGGCCGAAAGCACCGCATCTTTCACCGTGTTTTCCTTATCATCAATAATGCCGGACGTAATATATACCCCGCCCGGCTTTAGATTCGCCGTAATGACCGGGGTAAGGTCTACCAGGACATCGGCCAGAATGTTCGCCGCTACAATATCATAACATCCGTAACCAGCCTTCTCCTGTATCTCCTTATCCGTAATCAGGTTCCCTACCATCACCCGGAATTTATCATCCGGTATATGGTTCGCTCTTTTATTTTCTTCCACCGCTTCCGCCGCGCATGGATCCAAATCCGTACCTACCGCTTCCTTTGCCCCGAACATCAATGAAAGGATAGACAATATCCCGCTTCCTGTCCCTACGTCCAGGATCCTGGTATCCTCCCTGATATATTTACGCAACTGGCGGATGCATAATTGGGTGGTTTCATGCATCCCTGTGCCAAAAGCGGTGCCAGGATCAATATGAAGGACCATCCGCCCCTTATCTTCTTCTTTCACTTCCTCCCAAGAAGGGATAACAAGTATATCATCAATATAAAACTGATGGAAATATTCCTTCCAGTTATTGATCCAGTCAATATCTTCTGTCTCATCCACAGATACCGCGCCTTCCCCGATATCCATAAACAACCGCAGATCTTCCAGCTCCTTTTCCACTCTTTTTTGGATTTCCTGCGCCGCAACGCTTTCCCCATTAACGCGCAAAAGCCCATCTTCCCCTTCTTCCACAAAGAAACTAAGATAAGCAATCCCATCATCTTCGCCTGTCTCCGGCAGGATATCCACAAACATCTGCTCTTTTTCCGCTGCGGTCAAGGGTACTTTATCCTCTATCTGCGCCCCTTCCAGCCCAATATCATATAGCGCGCTGATAATAACATCCTCCGCTTCCGCCAATGTCTTAATTCTAAATTTTGTCCATTTCATCTCTTCTTCCCCCGCTGTTATCCATTCTCCTGCGTGAGAAAAGTCAGCTTGGCTGACTTAGAACTTCTTCGCGAAGCAGCCTCTGCTGCGAGTGATTAGAAGTTCTTCTCACGCTAACCCCCATGATTCCGCTTCGCGGAATCTCAAATC